>JAZUGW010000326.1:0-8216 GCA_045641465.1 Kiritimatiellia bacterium
TCAAACAATAAGGTGTTTTCATTGTAAGCTCCCTCACTAATTTCATACATCTCCAATAAGCCGCGCGGCGGGAATGACGAAATCAAAACCATGATCGGCCTATAATCGTCCCGCTATGGCAATGGAACACCATCCGTATAAACGACATCTGCGCAGATATCAATCATATCATACGGATCACGCCTACCGGAAATGTCAAAAGAAAGGACTCCATCCATCACAGTCAACGAACGCTCAAACACACGCTGATTCTTGAGCGGGGCGAATACTCCACCAAGACGGATCGCCCTGTTGACATCATAGCGCCGTACGGCACCATTGGTAAAATAGCAATCCACCTTCTTGCCGCCAGCGGGTGAAACCATGAAAATCTGTGGTATGTATTCGTCGTTCATGTCATCATTTCCAAATCGGTGGCGGGATTTTCACAATGCCGCCCGGCTTCAAACGATTTTTCCAGTTTCGCATCAACACGGTTTTATTATGCTCACACCATGCGAGCAAAGTCACGGCCTGACGTTTCGGCAACGCTCCCTTTGTGATTTCCATCCTAACGAGATCGACAAAAACGTTCCTTCCCTGATAAATCACATGCAAATGAGTCGGTTCATGATCCAACTCATTCATTCTGATTTTCAGTCCATCAAATTCGCTGATTAACGGGCTCATAACTCCGCCATTGTATCATTTCACCTATCACATGTCAAACGCGAATCAACTGGAGTTTACCCATTGGGCGCATCTGATTTTTCACCACCGAACACACTGAAACCCGCTTCGCGGGACACGGAAGGCAGTTAGGAAAATCTCCCTTCGGGCCCAGCACTGGCAATCCTCCCTCGTCAAAAGAAAGAGAGGTCGGGCACTGGGCCGATGGATGTGCGAAGCGTAGATTTCAAATCGCCTTCCGTGTCCGGCGGAGCCGGTTTCCGCGCGTTCCGTGGTGTTGAATCGGCACGACAGCGTGCAACAGGGGTCGGATTGAGATTATGGTGCGAACGAAATTATGTCGCGGCGTGAGAGATGGTTTCCGCGATAACCGTTTCAGTTGTCTTCATCTAGGGCGTTACAATTCCTGATTCAGCATATTCAACACCCTGCCGATCCAATATCTCCCCAAGGTACATCTGAAAATCATGGAACCCTTCGGACGAAAGATCTCCATCTTCGATAAGATCTTGCGAGTCATCATCAACAACCTGCAAATTACTGACGAACTCATCCCGATCAATCTCGCCTTCCGCATATTGGCGTTCTATCTCTTCAATTTGATCAACGAGTTCGTCATACTTCCCATCCTGAAAATTCCTCGGCGAAAGCATGCGTTTCGCGAAATCCACGGCTTCGTATGATTCCTTCAAGCACATCTCCTGCCATATTCCACGATAGAAAACGGTATGACGCGTTTCTTTGTAGGCATATTTTTCTATGATAGAATCTGGGCGAAGCACACCGTGGTCAAACCAAACCGCTTTGCTTTCACCCCTTTCCGCGTGGCAATTCCGCTCCCGAAATGCTGGCCGTAATTCCTTCAACAGTTTAGAATACCTTTTCCCCTTATAATGCAATGATGCGTAGCGATTGTCCGTGCAATGCGGGAATCGGCATGGAAACCATATCCCCATTGGGCATGATTACACTTGGCATTCCCCCGTTCTTACTATCAAAACCCTTACGGCTCAGAATTACCTTCATCCTTGACATTCCTTTCTGTTCGACGACTCATGCACACGGGAACGAGGCAAAGTCGCCTCGTCAATCAAACAATAAGGTGTTTTCATTGTAAGCTCCCTCACTAATTTCATACATCTCCAATAAGCCGCGCGGCGGGAATGATGAAATCAAAACCATGATCGGCCTCGATCCGAGGATCCAGTTCACCGGCATAGACGAGCGCCGTGCGAACCGACTTGTCCTTCGGCGCAGACAGTCGTTTCACCTTGCGTTCAACTTCCGAGATGATGCCGTAGGGGATGTGGCGCTGACGCTTGACTTCGATGACAAACAAAGACTTTTTTGTCTGTATCAGCAGATCGACCTGCAATCCTTCACCCGTCTTCGAACGCCGAACATACGGTGCAGCAGAAAGAATGAGCGACCGATCAAGCCCCAGAAGCGGAAACAGTTCGCTTTTGTGACCGACAATCAGATTCTCGAATTGCAACCCCATGATACCGGGCCAATCCGGAAGCTGGTCAAGCGAGACGAATCGGAACAGTCCCTGCTCGATGGACTGCCGAAACGGTTCAATGCACTTCAGGTAAAAACGGGTATAGTTGTCTTTGATGCGATACCGTTCCTGTCGCAACGGCTCTCCAGTCTCCAGATTGAGTCCGACATCCCGTCCGACAAATCCCGCATGCTGGAGATCCTGTAGCACCTGTGAAAGTCGTCCGCCCACCCGCTTGTGCGTCTGGACGGCAAACTCCGAAACCGACACGGGCCGTTCTGATAAACGCAAGAGCGCCTTGCGACGAGTCTCCGTCTTGCGTCCGAATACACTCGAAAACATCTCGTCAAATTCCCGGAAAAGCAATCCGTTTCGCACAAAGCACATCCGACGCACGTTCTCCTCGACGGAAAACTCTGGATGAATCTCAAGCAGATATTTCGGAACACCACCCGTAATGGACAGGAAATCAATCCGTTCTTCGACCGACAAACGACTCCCCAACGGTCCCAGCAGTTCCATGCATTTCCCGAAAGGAAGCTCATCCAGTTCCAGATCCAGCGAATTTCGTCCGACAAATCCCGTGCTGTTGAGGATATTCTGCGCAATCCACGCCGAGACCGACCCGCAGAATACGACAACCAGACGTTCATGCTTCGAGAAATAGCGATCCCATGCGATCTTGAGGATCCCGGCAAAATCCGGATTATAAGCACCCATCCATGAAATTTCATCCAGCAAGACAACCGTTCGCCCAGTAGAGGGAATGACAGCGTCAAGCGATTGAAAGGCCGCAATCCAATTGGCTGCACGAACACGCCTATGAGCATACACCGACAACTGATCGCAGAAATTCATGCGCTGCTGGCGGTCCGACAACCCTTTCCGAGGTGCCAACCCTTCCAAGACAATAAACGTATCCGCCGTTTTCCGCGCAAACTCCTCGATCAATGCGCTTTTACCAATGCGACGCCGTCCACGACATGTGACCAAAGAAGACGTCGCCTTGTCCCAAAGCGAAATCAACGAATTTAACTCTTCTTCACGTCCAACAAACATAGAAACCTCTTGTGCTTGCCGACATTTTATCATTTAGTTGAACAGAAAGTCAAGGCCGAACTCGGACTTTCTGTTCAACTAAATCAATTTTCGGTCGTTAGTTGAACAGAAAGTCAACTCCCAAACCATAGTTTCTATTCAAAATCACGGCACCTTGACGGGATTGAAGTTTTCCTGCCACGGGAGGCCCTGGCGGTTCAATTCGTCCATGAACGGATCGGGGTCGAACTCCTCGCACGTATGAACGCCCTTCGTCGTCCACTTGCCCTCGAGGAACATCTTCGCGCCGATCATCGCCGGAACGCCCGTCGTGTAGCTGATCGCCTGCGAACCGACTTCCTTGTAGCACGCCTGGTGGTCGCACACCTGATAGACGTAATAGTCGACCGTCTTACGGCCTTTCTTGCCGTGGAAGATGCAGCCGATGTTCGTCTTGCCCTTCGTGCGCGGACCGAGCGACGCGGGATCCGGGAGAAGCGCCTTCAGGAATTCGATCGGAATGATCTTCTGTCCCTTGAAGTCGATCGGGTCGATGCGCGTCAGGCCGCAGTTCTCGAGGCACTTGAGGTGTGTCAGATAGCTCTGGCCGAAGGTCATGAAGAAGCGGATGCGCTTGATGCCCTTCAGGTTGCAGCCGAGCGACTCGAGCTCCTCGTGGTGCAGGAGGTACATGTCCTTCGGCCCCACCTGGTCGAACACGTATTCGCGCTTGATGGCCATCGGATCCGTCTCGACCCAGTAGCCCTTGTCATAGGCCTTCCGGACTTCCACGGCAACGCCGTGCGCGTCTACGTTATTCACTATTCCCTGTTCACTATTCGTTACCCAGTACGAGCCCTTCGCGGCGACCTCGCGGATGTTGATCTCCGGGTTGAAGTTCGTCGCAAACGGATAACCGTGGTCGCCGCCGTTGCAGTCAAGGATGTCCAGTGTCTCGATCGTGTCGAAGTAGTGCTTCTGCGCGTAGGCGGAGAAGACCTGGGTGACGCCGGGGTCGAACCCGCAGCCGAGAATCGCGGTGAGCCCCGCCTTCTCGAACTTCTCGCGGTACGCCCACTGCCAGGAATATTCGAAGTGCGCCTCCTCAGGCGGCTCGTAGTTCGCCGTATCGAGATAGGAAACACCCGCGGCGAGGCAAGCATCCATGATCGCGAGATCCTGATAGGGAAGCGCAATGTTCATCACGAGATCCGGCGCAAAGCTCTTGATGAGCGCCGTGAGACGAGGCACATCCATCGCGTCGATCTGGGCGGTGGTGATCTTCGTGCGCTTGCCCTTCTTGCCGAACCACGGACGTTTCTCGATGTCCTTTTTGATCGCCTTGCAGCGCGCTTCCGTGCGCGAGGCGATCAGCAGCTCGCCAAACGTTTCAGGGTTCTGGCACATCTTGGCGGCGGCCACACCGGCCACACCACCCGCACCGATCAACATCACTTTCTTCGCCATCTCTTTTCCTCCTGTTACAAACTTTCCAACTCACAGACTTTTCAATTTTTCAATGCCAGCAGGCATTCCCGCAGGAACTTGCACGCGAGCGCGGTCGACCGTCCCGTCGGATCGAGTCCGGGATTCAGTTCGACGTTGTCGAGACCGACGATGTTGAGATGCTTGCAAATGCGCACCATGTCGCCGACAAGCTGGTGATAGCAGAACCCGCCCGCTTCCTGGGTACCCGTGCCCGGGAACTCGCTTGGATCGAGCACGTCCATGTCGATCGTCAGATAGACGGGCACGTCGGGTCCGAGTTTCTTGAGCACGTCGTTGAGCGTCTGGTCCGAGAAGCACTCGGTTGTCACGTGTCCGTCGCGCATGAACTGACGCTCGTCACGCGTACCCGAACGGATGCCGAACTGGAAGATGCGGCCGTCGGCGTGCAGGTCGGGGCAGCGCCGCAGCACGCAGGAGTGCGAGAGCGGGTTGCCGAGATAGTCCGTACGCACATCGGCGTGCGCGTCGAAGTGCACGATGTGCAGGTCGGGATGCTTCTTCGCGACGGCGCGCACCGCACCGAGCGTGACAAGATGCTCGCCGCCGAGCAAAAACGGACGCTTCCCCGCGTCGAGGATTGCCGTGGCGCGTTCCTCGATCATCGCCAGCGCGCGCACCTGGTCGCCGAAGGGCAGCTCGATGTCGCCGGAATCAAAGACTGCGGTGTCGTCGACGAGGTCCCGGTCGAGGAGCATCGAATACGTTTCGATGCCGAAGGACTCCATGCGCATCGCCGCCGGCCCGAAGCGCGTGCCCGGCCGGAACGACGTCGTCGAATCATACGGCGCACCGAAGAGGACCGTCCTGGCCTCTTCAAACGAACACTCGCAGCCGATGAACTGGCTCTTCTGCGCCTCGAGCGTCATTTCACGACCTCTTCTTCCTTCAGAATGTCCAACACGTACGTGGGCAACGCGAACGCGCCGCGGTGAAGCGCCGTGTTGTAGTACTTCGTGTTGATGCGGAGCTTGTTCCAGCGCGCCTCGTCGAGATTGCCGATGGGGTGGTACTTCTTCGAGGCGAAGCCGAAGAGCCAGTGGCCCGAAGGATAGCTCGGGATGTGGCCCTGGTAGACCGTCGAAACGGGGAACTCGACGGCGATGTGGCGATGGGCGTCGCGCACCGACTTCTGGTGGGCCGCATAGAACGGGCTCTCATGCTGGTTGATGAGGATGCCGTCGTCGCGCAGCGCCTTGTAGCACGTGCCGTAGAACTCCCGCGTGAAGAGGCCTTCCGCCGGACCGTAGGGGTCCGACGAGTCGACGATGATGAGATCGTACTCGGCCTTCTTGCCGCGCACGTAGCGCAGACCTTCCTCGAACCACACCTTCACGCGGCGGTCCTTCAGCTTGCCCGAGGTGAACGGCAGATATTTCTTCGCCAGCATCACCACGTCCTTGTCCACTTCCACGAGGTCAATGGACTCGATGGAACGATACTTCGTCAGTTCGCGCACCGTGCCACCGTCGCCACCGCCGATGACAAGCACGTTTTTGACATGCGGGTGCACGGCCATCGGCACATGGGCAAGCATTTCATGGTAGATGAACTCGTCCTTCTCGGTGATCATCAATCCGCCATCCAGCACGAGGACGCGTCCATAGGCCGGCGTATCGAGAATGTCGATTTGCTGCACCTGACTTTTCTTCGAGGCAATCTGCTCGATGGTCTTCATGGAGAAGCGGACGTCCTTCGTGTGTTCGTCCGTATACCAAAGTTCCGTCTGCATGAGACGCACCTCCCTTCTTAGGCCAAAACATTGAGGAATTCGAGGTTCATGTCTTCCGTTCCCGTCATGAAGCACCCCTTCTCCTTGGCGAAGAGGATGTGGGCGAGAACGTCGGGCGTGATGCGTTCACCCGGGGCGACAATCGGAATGCCGGGCGGATAGCTCATCACGAATTCGCCCGCGACGAGTCCTGTCGACTCCTTGAGCGGCACGCGACGCTTCTTCGAGTAGAAGGCCGTCTGCGGCGGCAGCACGATTACGGGATCGATGTATTCGTGGTCGAAGAGGCCGATCGGACTCTTCTCGCGCAGACGCTTGATCTCCTCGAGCGCCGAGATGAGACGTTCGATGTCCATCATGCGGTCGCCGCACGAAATGATCGCCAGCAGATTGCCGATGTCACCGAACTCGATCTGGATGCCATAGTCGTCCCGCAGATGGTCGTAGACTTCGATGCCCGCAAGCCCGATGTCACGCGTGTGCACCGAAAGCTTCGTACGGTCGAAGGCGAACACCGTATCGCCGTTCACGAGTTCGGGGCCGAAGGCGTAGTAGCCGCCAAGGGCGTTGATCTCTTCGCGCGCATAGTCGGCGAACTCCATCGTCTTCTGGTACATGGCACGCCCGCGGAAGAACAGATTGCGCCGCGCGATGTCGAGCGACGACAGCAGCAGATAGGAAGCCGAGGTAGACTGCGTCAGCGTAATCACCTGGCGCACATAGTCGGGATTGATCGGCTTGCGCGTGAGCAGGACCGAACTCTGCGTGAGCGAACCGCCCGTCTTGTGGATGGACGCCGCCGCCATGTCGCAACCTGCGGCCATCGCCGAAACCGGCAGCTCCTCGTGAAAATAGAAATGCGTACCGTGCGCTTCGTCCGCCAACACGCGCATGCCCGCCGCATGCCCCAGACGCACGATCTCCTTGAGGTTCGAGCAGATGCCGTAGTACGTCGGATTGTTGACGATGATCGCCTTCGCCGACGGATGGGCGGCAATGGCCTTGCGCACGTCGTCGACGCTCATCCCCAGCGGGATGCCGAGACGGCGATCGATACCGGGATTGATGTACACCGGAATCGCTCCGCACACGACGAGCGCATTGATAGCGCTGCGATGCACATTGCGCGGCAGAATGATCTCATCGCCGGCCGAACAGGTCGCCATGATCATCGCCTGCACGGCCGACGTCGTACCGTTCACCATGAAGAACGCATCGTCCGCGCCAAAAGCCTCCGCCGCCAACTGCTGCGCGTCTTTGATCACGCTCACAGGATGACCGAGATTGTCCAACGGCTTCATCGAATTGACGTCCATCGCCAGAGCGCGTTCGCCGAGGTATTCGGTCAATTCAGGATTGCCGCGCCCGCTCTTATGAGCCGGCACGTCGAAGTGAGCTAGGCGGTTGATCCGCTGACAGTCCAGCGCGTCGGCGAGCGGCGTCTGTCTCTGTCGTGCCTTCAACCCGTCTCCTGCTCCCGCAGATACGGTTCTTGCCATTTAATTTACCACCGAAAGATAGTGAATAATAGCCCGAATTCCATACTCCCAAGGAGCAGTTCAAGGGTTGGAAGGATTATACCAAACACCCTGACCACGGTCAACCATGAGTTTCACGAATTCGCGTTTTGGTGAAAAGACAAAGTGAATGCAACCCCTCCGCGGAGCGGAGGTTGCATTCACTTTGTCGTTCGGGTTTGTTGCATTGAATCTGCCGCGGACTAGGGGGAGTTGCATTCTCTCCGCCTAGACGAAGCGACGGGGAGAACTT
>JAZUGW010000327.1:0-5709 GCA_045641465.1 Kiritimatiellia bacterium
ATGAAGCAGCTCGACGCCGTCTTGACGCCCTTCTGCGTGCCCAGCGTGTGGAACGCCGCACGAAGCATGTCACCCGTCGACGCGATCGAACCCGCCACAAGACCGTTGACACGACCCAGCTTGACCATCATGCCGCCAAAGTAGATGCGCTTCGTCCGCAGCGTCTTCTGCGCGCCCGCCAAATCGATGATCTTCTGCTTTTCCGGCGGCTTGCGCGATTCCTTGGCGTTCCACGCCTCCAGATAGGCCTGCTCGAGTTCGGCATCGCCCTGCGTGTAGTCGATCGTCTTGATCCCGCGCTCGGCGAGCGAAAGGCCCGCCTTCGCCTCGGCCTCGGCAATCTCCTGCTGCGTACCCAGCACGATCGG
Source organism: Kiritimatiellia bacterium (assembly GCA_045641465.1). Lineage (GTDB taxonomy): Bacteria > Verrucomicrobiota > Kiritimatiellia > RFP12 > UBA1067 > RUG572. Next base: position 369 of record JAZUGW010000327.1, read on the forward strand.
GGTGCAGATCTTGCGATCCACGCAACTGCAGGCCGCCGTGATCACACGTGCATCCATACCTTCCGGCAACACGACTGTGCCGTTCAACTTCGCAGCACGTTCAATGATAGACTTGATAGCGTTCATTTTTCTAGAATTCCTTACTTCGAAAGCACCTGCACCGTCTCACGCGCAATCATGAGCTCTTCGTTCGTCGGGATCACCACAACCGGGATCTTCGAGTCCTTCGTGGTGATGACGCCGCTCTTGCCGCCGCAGATCGACTTGTTCGCCTTCTTGTCGAGCTTGACGCCGAGCGCACCCAGACGCTTGATGATCTGCTCGCGCAGATCCGCCGCGTTCTCACCGATGCCGCCGGCCATCACAATCGCATCCGCACCGCCGATGAGCGTATTGTAGCCACCGACAAAGAGCGCCGCACGATGGCCGAACGCCTCAAGCGCCTCGACCGCATCGATCTCGCCCTTCGCGGACTTCGCGACGACGTCGCGCGTATCGCCGCCAAACGCGCCCGTCAGACCCTGGAAGCCGGACTCCTTGTTGAGCATCTTGTCCAGCTGCTCAAGCGTGTAGCCCTGCTTGCCGAGGAAGAAGAGCACGCCCGGATCGACCGTACCCGAACGCGTCCCCATCACGAGACCGTCCAACGGCGTCAGACCCATCGTGGTATCCAAGCATTCGCCGCCCTTGACTGCCGCGATGGAGGACCCATTGCCGAGGTGGCAGGTCACGAGATTGACCTTCTTCAGCGGCTTCTTGAGCCACGCGGCCGCCGCCTGCGTGATGAACTTGTGCGAGGTTCCGTGGAAGCCGTACTTGCGCAGACCGTACTTGCGCGCCACATCACGCGGCAGCGCATACTGATAGGCACAGCCCGGCATCGTCTGGTGGAAAGCGGTATCGAACACGCCGACGTTCGGCACACCCTTCGCAGCCTTCTCGCACGCTTCGATACCCTGCAGATTGGCCGGGTTGTGAAGCGGCGCGAGCGGCACGCACTTCTGGATGAGCTTCTTCGCCGCCGCCGTGATCTTCGCCGGCGCGGAGAACTTGTCGCCACCGTGCACCACACGATGCCCGATCGCGTCAAGCTCCTTCAGCGACTTGATGACGCCGATTTCCGCATCCGTCAGGACGGCCATCACCTGCTGGATGGCCTCCACGTGGTTCTTCATCTCAATCTCGCGGATCACCTTCTCACAGCCCGTCTTGGTATAGACGAGCCGCGAGCCATCAATCCCGATGCGTTCCACAAGACCCTTGCAGAGCATCTTCTCGCCCTTCATGTCGAAGAGCTGGAACTTCAGCGACGACGAGCCGCAATTGACAACGAGAACCTTCTGAATCGCTTTCATTTAGTACTTCTTCTCTCTTACTTCTCAATGAGCTTGATCTTGAAGAACGCGTTCTTGGACTGGACTTCCTTCACCGCCTGGGCGATCTTCTCGCTCTTCACCTCGATCGTCCCGTTCATCGGCACCGTGACCTGGTCGACCTTGTTGGCCGTCCACTCGCCGTCCAGGCTTTCGGCGGTCAACAGGTAGATGTCGAACGTCTGAACCGCATTCGGCTTGACCGCCAGGAGCTTCGTGCCCTGCGTCTTCGCCATCGGCTGCGCCGAGGTCACCGTCAGGTCAAGACCCGCCGTCCCGATCGAGGAGATCGACACCGCCACATCCGGCTTGATCGTCTGGAACTCCGCACCCGATGCAAGCGCCGCAGCAGCAAGCGCCTCGTTTCCACCACCCAGCAGCACGCTGAGGAGCTTCGGCATCTCATAGGCGCAACCCGTGGAGAGCTGCGGGAGGCCGAGCTTATCGAAGCTCTCGACCGCAGATGCAAGGCCCGTATTCACCTTCGTGAAGAAGGTTGCGCCTTCCGCCGAGGTCTGCTGATCAAGCGTTCCGAACTCGTTGTATTCCCACGCATCCGGGAAGCCGTCGTTGTCCACATCGGTGTCTTCGATGAAGATGTTGACGCTCGGCACCTTCGCCGTCGGCTCCGTAATCGTCACCGGGACCGGCTTGTAGACATCGGCATCAGCCGTGCCAACCGCGCACACGTAACCCCAGCTCTCCCACGGATCGCGCTCGAAGTTGCCGTTCGAGTCGATGTAGGCCGCGAGATAGTACGTACCCGCCGGCAACGCCAACGTCACCGCATTGACGCCGTCAAGTTCGACCGAGGTCAAGTTCGTCGCATCCGTCACATAGCCTTCCGCGACCGGCTTGCCCACGAAGTCACCCGACGTGAACGCCTGGACATGGATGAGGTTCTTCGTGTTCGACGGATCGACCGAGACCGACTCGGCAACCGGACCGAAGTAACGGACATTCGCCGCAATCGTGCCGTAGCGACGACCGTCGAAGTTCATACCCGTCGCCTCCAGACGGAATTCCTGCGGTTCCGTCCAGTTCGGCTCCGTGAACTTGGCGTCGAGCATCGAGACCTGCCACGTGTAGTTGTTGGTCGTCGAGAAGAGGTGACCCTCCTTCGTGACCATGCCCGCGTAGAGCGGCGCCTCCCACGAGTAGACGCCCACGGAGTTCCGCGACGGGGCCGGCTGGTTGCCCGAGTCGTAGACAAGCTCGCCGTCCTTCGTCAGCACCTGGAGACGGAACGCCGGGTAGTCCTTGACCTTGTAGCCATTGGCGTCAAGCGCCTCATGCTTCCACTGGAAGGTCGTCGTCGCACCCTGAACCGTGCCCTTCGGCGCAACCGGTTCGCAGAGCGTCTGAGTACGGCCATATTCATAGGCATTGCGGAACGCAACCGCCGCCGTGTGGGCGAAGTCGAGATCCGTGATGACCGTGGTCGAGCCGATCTGGGTCGTCGTGTAGCTGTCCTTCCCGTTGCCGTAGACAACACGGTAGGTCACATTCGTGATCGGCGTCGTGATGGCCGAACCCGCGTGCGTCCGCTTCCACGCCTCTTCCAGCGTACCCCAGTCGAGGTCGAGGAGACCATCGGCCACAAGGTCGGCTTCCGTCAGCGTCGGATGGCCGCCGAGGTTGATCTGGCGATCCAGCACGACTTCGTTGTAGCTGATGCCGTTGACTTCGAGGTCACCGTTCACCGCCGTACGAATGACACGCACGCGCGTCGTCGCGGTCGCGGCCGGGAGACCGTCGTTGTCAGCCGAGAGGTCTTCCTGCTGCTCTTCGCCACCGTTATCGTCACCGCCGATCGGACCCATGTACTTGTAGGCCTGATAGAGCGACTGGTTCTTGTAGTAGGCACCATTGACACCCTCGCTACGATCCGTCAACGCCGTCGCGGTCGCGAAATCAGCCGCCTGCGTCATCGCGGAGATATCCATACGCGCCATCTGCGAAGCCGTATCCGTCAACTCGAGCGAGAAGGAAGCCGAAGCCCAACCCACGGCCACGTTCGCCGCGATACCATAGGGTTCGCCCGGCGTCCAGGCACCGTTGTTGTCGAGGTCGGCGAACGCCGTGAAGAGCGTCTTGCCCTCGCGGAGGTGGCCGTACTTCGTCAGGATCGTGGCCTTCTCGTCGTCGCCACCCTCTTCACCCGAAACCGCATTGGCATCGGAATCGGAGAGGTAGAAAGTACCGCCGTTGCCAACGTCGACCTTCTGCGTGGTCCAGTCCGCACGGACATACGAGTAGTTCAGGTTGATCGAGCAGTAGACGTTTTCTTCCACCGGGATCGTCGTGATCTCGTGCAGCACTTCGTCGCCGAGGTCGATCCGCGCGCGGCCCGTGATGTAGTTGATCTCACCAACGACCTTGCCGTCCGCCAGGAGTTCACCGAACTCGTCGCTGCCCAGCACGTTGCGGTCGTTCACGACCGGCACCCACACAGGCTCGTGCGCCACAGGGGTGATACCGCCCTGCTCGTTGATTTCGAAGAACTGCTCTTCGTTGCTCCAGTAGCCGATGCTCACGGAACCCGCCGCGACCGAACCCGGTCCGAGGCTCAGCGTCACTTCGCGATCGCGATTGAAGCCAAGCTGCTTGACCTTCGCCGTCGCCGCACCCGGACCCGGAATCGTCCAGCTCGCGTCTGGCAAGCCGCCCATCGACTTATCAGCGCTGTTATCCTGCGACCAGGCCTGGACAACGATCGAGGAGTTGAAGTTCTTCTTGCCGTTGTAGACAACCTTCGCCTCAACCACCGGCACCGGGAACTCGACCAGCGTCGAGCCTTCCGGCCCGAGCAGCGCCTCGAGGTCAGGACGCGTACCGGCCTGATATTCAGCCCAGTTGCTCCAGCCATCGTCATCGCCGTCCTTCAACGCATCCCACATACCGCGAGACACATATTCAGGCGCCCACTGGTCTTCCCACTTGTCCGACATGAAGTCGTGGTCCGTGAACATTTCGCCCAAGTAGAGCGAGCCCACGCGGAGGAAGTAGTCCGGCACGCCCTGACCGAACGTGTTCGGCTTGATCGGATCGACACGCGGGAACCCATAGTTGGAGAAGCCCTCGGCAATCAGATATTCCGCATAGTTCGGCAACTGGTCGTTGTCATGGTCGTCATACGCCGTTTCGGCCGTGATGCCCTTGAGGGATTCCCACCAATCCGGGAGACCATCCTTGTCGTCATCGCGCATCGACGCGAATGTCGCGTCAACCGTACCGCCATCCGTCGGCAGCATACCGCGAGCCACGTCGCGGAGATACGCTTCACGCGCCGTGATCTCGAGACCATCAGCATCCGGCCACGTGACCTTGGAGTTCCAGTCGAAGCCCTCGGCCGCGCCGTAGTTGGCAATCGCATACTCCTGCCACCAGTCGGCAATGCCGTTCGCATCAACATCGGAGAACGCCGAGTCGCCATCCGCCGTGATCGTCCACGCGTCAGCCGCGCCGTCTTCATCCCACATCTGCTCCGCACGCTTGGCGAACGCGCCGCCCAACGGAACGAGGTCGGAGGTTCCGACGAAGCCCGTGCGGATTTCGAACGCGTAGAGGTTCACGTTCGTCTGCACGCTCGCATCGGCCAGCGCCATGTAGCTCAGGAAGTCCTCATGGTAGGCCTTCTCGGAGGCGTAGAAGTAGAGCGTATACGGCATCGACGTATTCGGGAAGATGATCTTCTTCACTTCGCCCGAACGCGCATACGCATCACCGTTCATATTCGGATTGCGCTCGTTGTAGACTTCCTTCGCCATCGTCGCGCCACCGAAGAACTCGCTCCAGTAACGGGAGTCAACCGTCGAACCGTCCATCACCGGCAGGTGCTGGCAGGTATTCTGGATCCACGGCACCCACGTGTAGTTCTCGTACACCGTGCTGTGGATCGGCAGCTCGCTCCACCAGCCGCACTCGAAAGTACCTGCCGGCAGCACGCCGTCCATATCACGCACGTT
>JAZUGW010000328.1:0-10087 GCA_045641465.1 Kiritimatiellia bacterium
CAGGACAGGCGGTTGTCGTCCACTTCCGGCGAGCTGCTGAGGATGAGCGTGCGCACGCCGTCCTTGACCGTCCAGGCGTGTTCCATCGCGGCGGCGAGTTCGGGTCCGAACGCGAGATAGCGCGCGGCCTTCTCGCGAGTAGGCGCATAGTCGAAGGCGTCCACGAACGTGTTGTAGGCCCAGATGCCGTGTTCGGGCAGCACGGAATAGGCGGTCCAGCCCGCGATCATCTCGCCCGAGTAGCCCATCGTGGGCGTGATCACCGCGCCGTCTTTGCTCTCGAAGATCGTGCGTCCGAAGGCACGGAAGTTGTCGAGGCGCGCGAGATAGAAATCGGCGAAGCCCTCGAGCGCCTCGATGCAGCCGGCTGGACCCGCCGCCCAGTAGGTCATCTCGGTGTTCATGTCGTTGTGGTAGTCGCCGTTCCAGGGCGGCAGCGCGTTGTTGTCCGCCGTCCAGAGCCCCTGCAGCGCCAGCGGGGCGCATCCGCGCCGACCTGCCGCCCCGTACAGGTAGATGACGAAGTCGTACAGGTGCTGCATCGCCACATCGGGAATGGAAACCGAACTTGCGGCATTGAACTGTTTCCAGAACGCGGATTTCGGTGCGGCGTCACATCCCACGAACTTGACGCCGTGGCGGAAGTCGTGGTCGAACGGACTCGTCGCGCCCGCGCGGCGTCCGCGGCTGTAGAACGCACCGTGTTCGTCGATCTTGATCACCGGGTCGGGATAGCCGCCGAGCTTCTCGAAGGACGGATTGCGATTGAATTCCTTCTTCGCGATCGAGACCCCTTCCGGCAGGCGAAGCGAAAGGACATCGTCCCCGTCGTCGAACCAGCAGAGGATTTCACGTTCGCCAGCCGGCGTCGCCACCGTCACATGCGCCGTGCCGGATTTATCAAGACGGAACTTCCGAAGGACGGACTCGGGATTGAGCGTGAGCGTCAAGCGCACGCCTGGCAACTTGGTGGGAGAGCCCTTGCGATTGTCGAAGATGGCGGTGCGGCGTGCGTTGTCATTTTTCTTCACGCAGTCGAGCAGCGTGCGGATGTTGAAGCGTGGATCGGAAAAGATCTCGCACGAAGAGTTGTGCCAATAGTCGGCACGGTCGAGGGTGAGGCGCAGTTCGTTCCCCTGGCCCCACACGAGCGCACCCGCCCCGCCGTTGCCGAGCGGCAATGCGTCGTCCCAATTGACGATCGGCGCCGTGAGCGAGAGAAGCGTATCCGGCTCGTCATGGACAAATCCGTCCGATTCCCGCAGGAGACGCCCGTCCACGAGCTGCCCGCACAGACGGCGGTCTCCGTCAACGGACATGAACACTTCGTTCTGCGTCGTGACTTCCACGCCCACGTTGACTTCACGGTTCACGGGAATGAACGCCGGATGGAACAGGTGCGGATGTTTGTAGCCAGGCGCGAACCGCAACCGTCCCAGATAGACATCAATCAACAGGCCGTCACCGCAGCCGGCATGGGCGTTGTCGAGCAGGCGCTGGCTCTTCCGCGGATTCCTGGTCGCGTCGCGCGTGGTGAACCGGCAGGAAAATTTGAAGGAACGTTCGGCATCTGCCGCCGTAGGCTTCTCCGCAAAACGGTCCCCCACCTTCGCAGGGCCACGGTGAAACACCTTCTCGCCCATCGCCATCTGAAGATCGGCAATCGTCCCCACAAACCGGTTTTCCCCGTTGGAGTCGACACCGATCGAGTACGGCAATTCCGGATTAACGGGAAACACACCCGCCCCAACCGAAATCGCGAGGAACGTAAAAAGGGAAACGAACGTTGTTTTCATGTCATACCGTCGATTGACCATCTAGAGACCTCCAAAACTTGATTTCATTGCATTCAGAACACAGTCTGTACCGCACGTTGGACGTTATGGCTCACGCTTCGCGCTGCGCGTACACCCGGGGTTGCCAATGTTCTTGGCGTTTATCGTGTTGCCCTCTTCGACATAGTCCTTCAATGTGAGCCACGGTTCGTTCTGGCAGTCGTACTTCAGGCGGCAATCGATCTTATTGCCGCGAAACTCCAGCCGATCCAGGACGCTTGGAATCGGATGCTGCGCGTAGTCCGGCCAGCGACCGTTCCAGGTAATTCCCCGAATCCACATGAATCTGTCGCACCGCCCCGTACAGTTCTCGACCATGAGGTCCGTGAGGTGCTGCGGCGTGTCGGCACGCATCTTCACGCACGCCAACACATGCGCACCCTCGATCCGGCAGTTGCGCATGCGAATGTTCCGCGCCGCCGGGCATTCGCTTCCAAGCGTCATGCAGGCATGGCACATCGAACCGAACGTACAGTCCTCCACCAGCACGTTCGTACTGCCGCCGTTACCCTTCTCCACCTTGTCACCCTCCGGTCCAAGACCGCCCTTCACCACCACGGCATCGTCATTGACGTTCATGTACACGCGACGCACGGTGACATTTGTACACACGTCGATGTCGATCGCGTCCGTCGACGGCCCCACAACGCCGTTCAGCTTCTCCGCGACAATCCGGCAGTCGTGCACCGTGACGTTTTCGCACCGGTAGTAGTGCGTGGTCCAGAACTTGGAGTTCTTGAATGTCACGCCGCTCACGTCCACATTCCGCGAATTGCTCACGTAAAGGACACGCGGCCGCGTGAGGCCGTTGAAGACGTCATCCCAAGGCTTCTTCTTCGCGAAGGCGGCACGATGGCGCGGCCAGAACGCCTTCCACACCGGGAGACCGTGACCGTCGATCACGCCTTCGCCCGTAATCGTGAAACCATCGCACCGGTCGGCGTTGATCAACGCAGGATAGTAGTTGAGCGTCGTCCCGATCATGCGCGTCTCGCACCACGGGTAGGCCGCATCATCGTCAACGCCCAGGATCACCGCGCCCTTCTCGAGATGCAGGTTCACACCGGGCTTGAAGAAGAGCGCGCCCGAACGATGCACGCCCGGTCGCACCCGAAGCGTACCGCCGCCCGCAGCCGCGAGCCGGTCGATCTCGCCCTGCAGCAACCGCGTCTCATCCGCCGACACAGCACGCGTAGTTGCCAAATTATCGGCAGAGGTGGCAATCGCCGCAACCAACGCGCACACACACACCCAAAGCTTACACATCATACCTAAAAGTAAACCTTCCTTTTTCTGATCTCACAATGATGATGGATTCGCGAAACATGTCAGCCCGTGCCCTCCAGCATCAGTACAGGTCGCGACTAGCGCAGGATGATCGCCGACCCGTTCGACCGGCAGTAGAGGCCGTCGGTCTCGGACGACAGGCGATACGAGGAAGTCCCTTCGAGTACGAACTTGGCGTTCGGCTTGGCCCCTTCTTCCCAGGCGAGCAACTGCAGGCCCTTTGAGATGGTACGCGTTCCCATCTTCACCGTAATGCGCGCCCCGTCCTCAAAGGAGATCGCTTTCGCGGTCCAAGGGCTCACGAGCGAGAGCGGTTCCGCCCGGCTTGAAAGATCGAGCGTGGCGCCGTTCTGCAGCACACAGTTATGCCAATAGTCCGTCAGTGGCACAAACAGGCCATACACATTGAGATGCGAATTATTGAGCGTTTCGTCTGTCGATACATTGTGCTCAAACGAAAGGTTACCCACCAGAGACTCGACTTCAAGGTTCAAACGGCAATCCAACACGAGATCGACGCTGCGGAAGTCATTGGGCGTCGTGTGCGATACGAACTGCGCACCCACGATCCCCTTCGCCCATTCAACGACGACCGTTCCGTTCGAGAACCCGCGATTCGTACAGAAGCACGTCACACTGTTCACGGCCAAGCGGATCGTCAGAGTATGCCCCCCGAGGTCAACCCAGCACATCTCATTCGACGGCGAATTGAAAATTGCCGCCTTGTCAAACTCAATCGTCGAATCCGCCGTGAGCGTGAAACCGCAAATACCTGCGCGCGGTCCATTCATCGCATTCTGCGTCGTTGCCAACGTACCGCCGGCAAGTACGAACGAATAGGCATCGAGATTGTAGTTGCCACGCACTTCCAGTCGCCCATTGGGTTCGATCGTAACCGTCGAACCTGTTGAACCGAATTGCGGACAATTCGAAAACGCCCAGGCATACTGTTTGGTATCGCCATCGTTGTACGTATCGAAGACACCCTCACGGATGATCGTACCACCCGAATAGCTCTGTGCCCGTTTGCTGAGATAACGACCTGCCCCCGTCTTGACGACCTTGAGCGCACCCGAGAAACCGACAGTCGAATTCTCGATCGACGCACCCTCCGGGATGTCGAGTACGAGCTCACTGACGGATGTACTTGACGAATTCAACACCATGGCGCTTCCCGTACATTGCGAAATCTGCAGATTGTGGCCTGCCAACTCAATCGCCCCCTGCAACGGCTGGGTCAAACCGCGCCAGTCACTATCTTGCGCGAGCGACACGTTGGTGAACGTCAGGTCGCGGCAGACGAGGGTCTGTCCCCGCGGCACGTTGAACGTCGTGTTACCATCGACAAGCACGCTGGTAAACGCCGTCGGCGCCGCAACTACAGGGTCGCCTGCCATATCCGTACTCGACCAGTTGGCCACATCGGACACATTGGTCACGTCACCCCCACCACACCAGCGCGAGAAACGCGGCGTCGATTTAGCCAGCACCCACATCGTGTTGTCGTCCATCAACTGTACGCCCGCGCCACCTTCCGGCGCATTCACCACCGTCACACATGACAAGAGATCGGCACCCTCCGGAAGTGTAAGCGAACCGAACACGATCTGCGATGGCACGGTGGCGTTCGCCAAGTCGAGAACGAGTCGTCCGCCCTCCTTCACCACCACTTGAAGTGCATGAACATCCGTTGCAACCGGCATCGTCCACGTGCCACCCGCCTCGACGATCACACGGGCACCCTTAAAACGCGCGAAATCAAGCCGGTAGTCGACTGCGTTCTTCACCACGAACGTACCGGGGCCATACAGCGCAAGTGGCGGCTGATCCGCCGGCACCGTGATATCAAGCGCAACTAAGGCACCTTCGGAAATGAACACGCCGCCTTCACCCACCGCGAGCGGTCCACCCGTCAGCGTCGCATCTTTCGTGAAACCGAGGCCCTTCGCCGTCGCCCCGGCGGGTACCGTGCCATCTGCCTCAAACACACGGTAGCTGTCGGGTCCCCAATCCTCGTCGCCCGCACCGGCCCAGCCGCAGCACCTCGTCCAACGGTTCGCCAGATACTCACTCATCGCCCAGCGCGTGAGGCCAGTCACATGGTTCGTCAACACAACGAGTTCGGAGAGTGCACGACCGCCATTGCGATACACGCCCGGCGTCTGGGGGCAGACACGGTCTACCGAAAGGTAACATGCTGCCGATGCCGATGACGCTTCCATGTCATAGACATGAAGGCCCGTCGGTACAAGCGTACTCTTTGGTGCGGCGACCGCCAGACTATCGCACGAGAAGAGGGCCGTCTGTACAGTTCCCACCCCGTAGGCATACCAACCGTTGTTGCCGCGATGAAAGTTGTAGTTCGCGCTGTCGCCCAGGAAGAACGCCGCCGGATGCTGCTGGATATCCATCACCCAGAAGGCATTCCAAATCGCCGTCGACCGCGGAAACGCCAAATCGATTCCCGACGAGACGGGGCCCATCAGAAACGCCGGCACGCCGTTGGTGTACCCGCGCGTGCCCGACAGAATCTCAATCGTCGCACCGTCATACCCATGCGTCTCCTCCTTGTAGAGGTCGCCTCCCACACCTTCGTTCTTCCAGCCGGTGATGGCCCCCGCCGTGCAGAGGAAGTTGTCGGCCTTCGCTGCGCTCACATGCACCCAGGCCGCATCAAGCTGCGCCTGCAGATACTCGGACGTCGGGGCCCACTTCTTCATCAGATAGCGCTCGACCTCCTCGCGCGTTTCGACATCGAGTTCGCCACTGAATGTCGCCAATTCCGCTAAACGCTTGCCGCCGCTGCGCTCGTTGCCACCGCGGTCCGAACTCAGGCATTGCCAGGTTCCCGCCGATTTCAGGTTGAACACGTAGACGGAGAGTCCGCCCAGTCCGTTCGGCTTGTCAGTCTTCATGTTCGCCACTTTCGCGCCGTTCTGCCACCCATCAGCTTTTAGCAGCAAGTTTTGACTATGGTCGTAGGCGAACGTGGCATTGCTGCCACGGTGGAAATGGAACGTCGATGGCGCTCCCAGCCAGAAAGCATTGGCATTCAAATCGATTTCAGTCACCATTACGACACTACGCGTCGAGGTCATCGCCGACGCCATCGTCAAGTCGATGCAGCTGCCGGTTGTTCCCATGTTGTAGACGGGACGCCCCCCGATGGTCGTCATCTCGCCGTAGACGATCGTCTTGTCGGCACCACACCCACTCGGCGTCAGGGTTCGTCCGTGTCCCGTCAAGTCGTCCCACTGCACGACCTTGCCAGCGCTATCGCCTTCTTCACCAAGATGGATACTCGCCGTCGCGCTCGCGTCGTGGCGCGTCTGCGCCTTACGTAACACATAGTCGCCCGCCATCGCCGCCTCGCCGAACCACTTTGCGCGTAGATAGGCTTCAACCCGCGCCTGCTGTACGAGCGAGAGCTGATCCCTAAAAAGAATCGCCTCGCACAGGCGCTTGCCGCCGATTCGTCCGCTAATGTTACGATCGTTGGTAAATCCGTCGATTCTTCCCTCTGCGGACTTTGACCAGGTCACAAGTTGATACCCCGTCGGCACGATCGTACTCGTCGGAGACAGCACCTGGTAACCGTCATTATAATAGGCACACCCGTTCACATTGGCATTAGACAGCTGATAGGCACCATTATTGCCACGATGCAGATAATAGGAGTTAGAGCTTGAATCCGTATGACAGGCCAGCCAAAATGCATCCGGCGAGCGGTCGATGTCCACGACAAGGAACACCGTCCTCACATACTGCATGTCAAAGCCCATGTCGCAGGAGGTCCCTATCGGATAGAAGTCGACGGCCGGCTTACCCGCCAGCGGACCTGCGGCCACGGAGATCACCTTCGGCTTGACGGATGTGTAGGATGATGCAACCGGGTAGCTGCCGCCGCGTGCATCCGGCCAGCTCGTCAATTCAGTGCCAACGGTCAGCTGCGATGCATCCACCCAGAACGTCGCCTTTTCAAGGACGACCGCCGGCGGCGTAACCTCGCCCCTCAAGGCCCCGCAACACGCAAGGCCCAGCCCGACAATGCCGAAACACTTTTGAAACACGCTTTTCATCTCCTTCTACTCTCCTTTCCACCCAGCAATCACAAACCCGCCTTCACACGACTCGGCCATTGGCTTGACATAGCAACCTCTCGGTCACCCAATTGAAGCCAACATCCCCCACAGGCATTCCAACTGCTGAGTCCACCTCAGTTGAACAACATATACCGTATCGTCGGTATCATACCCTTTTCCACCGCCTCTGTCAAGATGAGAACGGCATTCATTGCCCCGCCCGCCCCCTAGGCGACTTGCCGGGCCATTCCCACGTTTTCAAGTCATCGGACCAGGCGATGCCGATGGAGCAGTGGTTGTACATGCCCTCCTGTTCGGGGACCTTCGTGCAATGGAAGAACATCACAAACTTGCCGACCTCAGGATTGGCCCGACAGTCAATTACCGTGGCGGCGGAGAGGCGTCCACGTTTCCCCCATTCCCAGTCCTTTTGTCCCAATGTAATCAGACCGGGGATTTTCTCCCAGTGATGCAGATCCTTGCTCTTCGCCAAGTTCATCCCGTTGGCCGGCGAATAAACCAGCACATATTCACCGTTCACGCGCAACACGGTGGGATTCTCGCCGATGCAGCCGGAGCATCCCTTGAACTCCCAGTTCACGAGGTCGCGCGAAGTGGAATACTGGATTTCGCCATGGCGTTTGAAGAAACACCACCACAGCCCGGGATTCGCCACGTCTTCGATGAGATACGGATCGATCATGCGCATTCCCTTGGCAAACGGCTTTTCACAACCGGGAATCACCCGCAACATCTCAGGCTTGCCCCACTGGCGCAGGTCAGGACTGCGCATGATCCAGAGACGGGCGTTTTCGTTGGCGTAGCGCGTCCGCTTGCCGACATGGGAAATCTTGCAGCCGGGGATGGGATAGGTCTGGAGGCACAAGATCCATTCATCCCGGAAGCGGATCACATTTCCCGGACTGGAGAAATTGAGGTTTTGGTCCCGCGGGGTGAGTTTCTTCAACTCGCTCCAGTGCACCAAGTCACGGCTTTCCGTATGCGCCGTATACCAGAAGACGCTGCCGTCCGCTTCGGGTTCGACAAGCGAGAGATAGACGTGGAACACGCCCTCGTGATAGATCGCCGCCACATCACGTAGCGAACGATCCGACTCGCCCCTGAGGATCCGAACCTCGGGAATCGCCCGGAAGTCGAGCTTTTCAACCTCCGCCATCAGCGCTGATGCACTCAGCATCAACAAAGCCATTATCACCTTTTGCATAACCATTACGACTATTAGGGCAAGGGTATCTTTTCCCAGATCCGAACCGGTCCGAGCAGACCGGCATCGACGAGCGGCCATTGGGCGGCGTCGAACGGCTTGTAGTTGCGCCCGACGATGTTGATGTCGCCGAAAATCTTCCATTCGACTTTCCGCCGGTCCAGGTCGCGGATACGGTTCGCCGCCGTGCTCGTCACCTCGACCTCGAGGACATTCTCGCCGATTTTCAGCACCTTGGCCGGAATCGCGAATTTATAGGGCTTGCGGACCCGCGCCCCGAGGTCTTGTCCGTTCATCCGGACCCGCGCCGAATGGCAGACCTCCCCAAGGTCCAGCTCAAAGGGTCCTGTCATTCTTTCTTCAGGAGGCGGAACCTTAAGCGGCTTCGAGACGACGCCTTTGCTGGACACAGTCGTCGCTCGCCCAGGGTAGATTCCCTTTGGCGGTTCCCACTTGAAGGTCGTGCGGTAGCAGACAGTACCACTGAACGGATTTTCCGTACCATCCTCGTTCCGCGACCACGAAGTCAGTTTCGCCATCGTCCGCGGCCAAGGGGTCTGTCCCCCCGCAGCCAACGGGGTCTGTCCCCCTGGCGCCACAGCGCTCGAAGCCGCAAGAGGTCCGCCGCAGACCGGGGTCAACGTCCACGGTCCAGGCAACTCGACCACCCGCTTCCTCGAAGGGGTCTGTCCCCTTTCGTCCGAAAGGGTCTGTCCCCTTTTGTCCACAGGGGTCTGTCCCCCTTCGTTCACAGGGGTCTGTCCCCCTTCGCTGCTGAGCCAGAACCAGATGCTCTCGCCCGCCGGCAGCGAGAGGGACAGTCCCCCCTTCGTCGGCAGGGGCTTGATGTCGCCCGTCATCGGATCAAGGGTCCAGGCCTTCGTAAACGAGACCGTCGGCACATAGCAGCCCGCCACGTGCCGTTGAGAATTATTGACGACGAAGTAAAGCGTGTCCGCCCCACGGCGGAAACGCTGATAGGCAAGTCCCGACGCCTTCGTAAACGGCTCACAACGACCCACCTGTGCCACATCGGCACATCCGCCAACCACTTTTGCGGGGACAGACCCCTTCGAAACGGGGACAGACCCCTCGGCAGCGGGGGTTTGAGTGGGGACAGACCCCTTTGAAACGGGGACTGTCCCCGGAATCGCGGCGAGGGCCTCGGCGAGGGCCTTGCGCGTGGCGGCATCGGTCTTGAGGCCCGGCACGTCGGTCGGGCGGGTTCCGTCGAAGACGATGCGATAGCCGTCCTTGGCGAGACGGGCCAGCGTCCGGGCCGTGGCGAGGGGCATCGTTTCACACGCGGGGATGACGATCGTCTTCCAATGCGACTTCGCCGCCGGCGGGAGTGTCGTCAGCAGGCGATCCGAAACATAGTCGAACGACACGCCGGCGTCGTAGAGCCGACGGGAAAGGATTCCGAACGGCAGGCCGGCGAACCACTTGTTGTGGACGGACATTTCCCTCACGTACCCGTCGGGCGTGCTCCAGAAGTCATGGATCGGCCAGTAGACGAGTACGTCTTCATCGGGCATTGAGGTCTGCGCAAGCGACTGCACGCGCGTCAACCACGCATTGAGCACCTTGGCGTCCCGCCAGATCGGGTTGCGCGGATTCATCTCAAGCGACGCGTAGAAACACCAGCCCGGCCAAGC
>JAZUGW010000329.1:0-9479 GCA_045641465.1 Kiritimatiellia bacterium
GGATCCTGCGGCGCGAACCGGGCCATGCGCTCGCGAGCGCGCTGGCGGGTTCGACGCGGCTCATGCGGGGCGAGAGCGCCTCGGCGCTGCGCTTCCTCAGGAATGCCGAACGGCTGGGCCTGAGGTCCGCCGCCGTCCTCAACGACATGGCGCTGGCGCTTTCGCGCCTCGGGCGGCACGACGAGGCGCTCGCCGCGGCCCGTCGGGCGGTGGAGGCGGACCCGAAAAATCCCCACGTGCGCGCGACGCTGGACGAAGTGTCCAAGAATATGAAGAAGACGGAGTGAAGATGAAAGAGAGGCGGTTTCCTCCGACAAACTACGTCGCAATCGTCTTTCGGCCTGTTTTCGCCAATTGCAAGCCGGCCGTTTCCCGTTTACTAAGTGCTTCGCCTTTAGAGTTGCGATTCCGTCCTTGATTTGCTACAATACTCCTCTCTCAACGAGGAGACTTTATGGGCGGATTCTGTGGTGTTATATCTCAAGAAGACTGTGTGTCGGACCTGTTTTTCGGGACCGACTATCACTCGCATTTAGGCACGCATCGCGGTGGCATGTGCGTGCTGAAGGATGGCAAGTTCCAACGGTCCATCCATAACATTCAAAATGCCCCGTTCCGCTCGAAATTCGAGCATGACTTTTCGAAGTTCGTCGGTCGCGTCGGCATGGGTGTGATCTCGGATACCGACCCTCAGCCGCTCGTGATGCGGTGTGCGCATGGCACGTTTGCGATCGTCACGGTGGGGTTGATCACGAACATCGAGTCGATCATGCAGGAGATGTTCGAAAAGAACCACTTGCAGTTGCAGTATTCGACGACATCCGGCATGGTCGGTCCCACCGAGGTGGTCTCGGCGATCATCGCCTCGGCGCCGACGCTTGAAGAGGGCGTCAAGCTGGTTCAGCAGAAGATCGAGGGCAGCTGTTCGTTCATGGTCGTCACCGAGACGGGCCGGTTGCTCGCCGTGCGCGACCGCTATGGACGAACACCGGTCATCGTGGGGCGCAAGGACAAGGCGATGATCGTCGTGCAGGAGTCGTGTGCGCTGCCGAATCTCGGGTATGACTACGTGCGCGATCTGGGCCCGGGCGAAATGGCCGAGCTGACGCCGACGGGCGACAAGACGTTGCTGCCGCCGGGTGAGCAGATGGCGATCTGCTCGTTCCTGTGGGTGTATTACGGGTATCCCGCGTCTTCCTACGAGGGACGGAACGTGGAAATGTCGCGTTATCGTTCGGGCGGTTTTCTGGCGCGGCGCAATCCGGTCGAAGCGGATAGCGTGGGCGGCGTGCCCGACAGCGGCATTTCGCACGCGCTCGGCTATGCGCACGAGGCCGGACTGAAATATGCACGTCCGTTCGTCAAGTATACGCCCACCTGGGCGCGTTCGTTCATGCCGAGCGACCAGCGCCAGCGCGAACGCGTGGCGTCGATGAAGCTCATCCCGATTCCGAGTCTGATCCGTGACAAGCGCCTCGTGTGCTGCGACGATTCGATCGTGCGGGGCACGCAGCTTGGACAGCAGGCGAAGCGGCTCTTTGCCGCCGGCGCGAAGGAAGCGCACATGCGCATTGCGTGTCCGCCGTTGCTCTATCCGTGCCGCTTCCTCAATTTCTCCCGTTCGCGCAGCGACGACGATCTGATTTCGCGCCGCTACATCCACGAGACGGACGGGGCGAATGCCGATGTGACTCCGTATCTCGATCCGGACGGCGAACCCTACGCGCGGATGGTCGACTACATCCGCCGCAATCTGAATCTCACGTCGCTGGCCTTCCAGCGTCTGGAGGATCTCGTGCAGGCCATCGGGCTTCCTAAAAATCGTCTTTGCACCTACTGCTTTGACGGCAAGGATGTTTCGGTGGGCCCGGATGGAAACTGCTCCCATCAGTGCAAGACGTGTCCGCATCACTGTGCATCGGCTCAATAAGGGGAATTTATGGAAGAGACAAAAGAGAAACTGCTTGAGGTCGAAGAAGTCGGCCAGCGGATTGCCGCGCTCAAGAAGAGCGTCGCCGAGATGGCCGACTATGTGAAGATCGAGCAGCGTCGTGCCAAACTGAAAGAGCTGGAAGCGCAGCAGGCCGAGCCCGAGTTCTGGAACAACCAGTCGAAGGCCAAAGACGTGATTGCCGCGACGAATGCGGAACGTGCCTATGTGCAACCGTTCGACGCCTTGTCGAAGACGGTGGAAGATGCGGCCGTGATGCTCGAACTCGCCGAGATGGAAGAAGGTCCGGCCCAGCAGGCGGCGCTCAAGGATACGATCGCCGAGTGCGTGAAGGCCGATGAGTTTTTCGGCAAGTTGCGCATGCAGTCGCTCCTCGGCGGCAAGTTCGACGCCTACAACGTGTTCGTCAAGCTTCACGCCGGCCAGGGTGGCACGGAAGCGTGCGACTGGGTGTCGATGCTCTACCGCATGTATCAGCGCTATGCGGAAGACCAGGGATGGAAGGTCGAAGAATACGACCAGCAGCCAGGCGAAGAAGCCGGACTCAAAGACGTCTACTTCCGCATTGAAGGTTCGTACGCCTACGGCACGATGAAGGCCGAACGCGGCATCCACCGTCTCGTGCGCATTTCGCCGTTCGATGCGAACAAGCGCCGGCAGACCTCGTTCGCGTCCGTTGAAACCGTCGCCGAAATCGCCGACGACATCGACATCGAGATCAAGGACGAAGATCTGCGTATCGACACCTACCGTTCGGGCGGCGCCGGCGGCCAGCACGTCAACAAGACCGACTCGGCCGTGCGTTTGACCCACCTGCCCACGGGCATCGTGGTGGCGTGCCAGAAGGAACGCTCGCAGCATATGAACAAGGAAAAGGCCATGAACATGCTGCGCGCCCAGCTCTACGAATACTACGAAGACCAGAAGCGCGCGGAGATGGACCGCTTCTACGGGGCGAAGAGCGCGAACGGCTGGGGCTCGCAGATTCGGTCCTATGTGTTCTGCCCCTATACGATGGTGAAGGACCTTCGCACGGAAGTGGAGACTTCGGACGTGAACGCGGTGATGGACGGTCACATCCAGCCGTTCATCGAAGCGTGGCTCCAGCAGCAGGCGGCGAAGCAGAAATAATGTAGAACGTCAAACGGAAAATGTAAAATGGAGTGCGGAGGAAAGTCCCTCGGCGTTTAAAATGAATATTTTGGTGATCGATAGATCCACGGATACGCAGAGCGTGGCCGTGGCAGCTGATGGCAAAGTGGTGGGGCGTGTGTTCGCCGGCATGGATTCGCGGAGCGCGGAATGGCCGGTGAAGATCCGCGATTTCCTCGCCACGCAGGACCTCTCGGTGAACGACCTCGATCAGGTGCTGGTGGGACAGGGACCGGGATCGTTTGCCGGCATCCGCGCCGCCCTTGCCTTCGCCCAGGGACTGGCCCTCGGCAATACGAAGAAGACGACACAGGTCGTCGGTTTGCCGTCGACATTGGCGCTTTCGCGCGACGGCGCCCATACGGCGGTTGTGGGCGACGCGCGGCGCGACCGCTTTTGGGTCGTCGTCTACGAGGGCGTGACCTGCGTCAAGGATTTCACGCTCGTTTCGAAGGACGAGCTCGCCTCGGCCGTGCCGGAGCATTGTGCGGTGGTGACGCCCGACGGCGCCCGCATCGAAACGCTTCTGCAGGGCGTCTTCGGCCATCATTACAAAGGTTCGCTCGTGCCGCTCGCCCAGCGCCTCGCGGAAATCGCCGTGGCGCACCCCGAGTTGCCGCGTTCCGAGCCGCTGCCGATCTACCTGCAGCCCGCCGTGCGGCCGAACAGCCCTTGAGAAACACGATTTTTCAAATTTTCGCTTGCCAATTCCCGCGAAAAAGAGTATAAATAGATGGGAAAAAGCACAGATTAGGAGCATCTATGGCGACCAACAAGTATCTTGACGATTTCATGAAGACGTTCCCGTTCGAGGGACTCACGTATGACGATGTCACGCTCGTCACGCAATATGCTGATTTCCTGCCGGACGACGCCTCGCTCGAGACGCAGCTGACGTCCCGCCAGAAGATGAAGGTGCCGTTCATTTCCGCGGCTATGGATACCGTGACCGAGGCTCCAATGGCGATTGCGATGGCGCTCGCGGGCGGTATCGGCGTGATCCACAAGAACCTCGAGGAGGACGATCAGGCCGCCGAGGTCGCGAAGGTGAAGAACTACCTCAACGGCCTCATCGCGAAGCCGGTTTGCTTCCACGCGAACGACGACATCGCGTTTCTGCGTGCGGAGAAGCGTCGCCTGGGGCTCAAATTCAACGGCTTCCCGGTGCTGGACGACCAGGAACGCCTCGTGGGCATGATTTCCGGTTCTGACATGCGCTATGCGCCGATGGATGCGGCGAAGCTGAGCGATGTGATGCAGAAGGATCCGATCACGGCGAAGCCGGGGACCTCGCTCAAGAAGGCGTACGAAATCATGCGCGCCAACAAGATGGGCAAGCTGCCGCTCGTCGACAAGAACGGCAAGGTCGTCGGCCTCTATTCGTTCACGGATGTTCAGCGTCTCGTCGAGAACAAGCATCCGACCTACAATTGCGACGACCAGTTCCGTCTGCGCGTCTCCGCGTCCGTCTCGGGCGGCAAGGGCGATTTGTCGCGTATGGAAAAGCTTGCGGCGGCCGGCGTGGATGTCGTTGTCGTCGATTCGGCCCATGGCCATTCGAAGGGCATCATGGAAATGACGAAGTACATCGTCAAGCACTTCCCGAAGGTGGATGTGATTGCCGGCAACATCGCCACGGGCGAAGCGGCACTGGCGTTGGCGAAGTGCGGTGCGCACGCGGTGAAGGTGGGCATCGGACCGGGGTCGATCTGCACGACGCGTGTCGTGTGCGGTGTCGGCATTCCGCAGCTCACGGCTGTCTATTCGGCCGCGAAGGCGTTGCGCGGTTCGGGCGTGGCGGTGATCGCCGACGGCGGCATCAAGCTCTCGGGCGACGTGCCGAAGGCGCTCGCGGCGGGTGCGGATAGCGTGATGCTGGGCTCCGTGCTGGCGGGTACCGAGGAGAGCCCGGGCGAGAAGATCTATGCGAACGGCCGTAAGTACGTGGTGTACCGTGGCATGGGTTCGATGGCGGCGCTCAAGAACGGCAAGGGTTCGCGTGCGCGCTACTTCCAGGACAACGAGGACGAAGACAATCTCGTGCCGCAGGGCATCGAGGGCATGGTGCCGTATTCCGGCCATGTGGCGTCGATCATGACGCAGTTCTGCGGTGGCTTGCGCGCGTCGCTCGGCTACTGCGGTACGCGGACGATTGCCGAACTCAAGGAGCGCGGCAAGTTCTATCGTGTGACGGCCGCAGGACAGCGCGAGGCGCGTCCGCACGACATCACGATCACGAAGGAAGCGCCGAACTATCGCGCATGATCGAATGTAAAATTGAAAGTGAAAAATGTAAAATTGGGGATTGAAAGCATAGAATGAAGTTTGTATGAAAGTCGTTCTGCATGCTTGTTGCGGTCCGTGCGCGAGCGCGTGCGAGCCGCGCCTCAAAGAGGAGGGCCACGAAGTGGTCCTCTTCTTTTCCAATTGCAACATCGACACGCGCGAAGAGTTCGAGAAACGGCTCGCCCAGGCGCGTAAGCTTGGCGCGGCGGATGGCGTGGAAGTCGTCGCCGACACCTACGACCACGCCGACTGGCTCGAGAAGGTCGCCAAGGGATTCGAGCAGGAGCCCGAGAAGGGCGCCCGTTGCGCCCGCTGCTTCCGCTATTCGCTCGCGCGGACGGCGGCCTGGGCGGCGGCCCATGGCTACGAGGCCTTCACGACTTCGCTCACCGTCTCGCCGCACAAGGTCTCGCCCGTCGTGTTCGCCGCCGGCCGCGAGGCGGCGGCAATGGGGACAGACCCTGCGGCGGCGGCAATGGGGACAGACCCTGCGGCGAACGAGGGGCGAATGGGGACAGACCCCGTGTTCTTGGAAGTTGATTTTAAGAAAAAAGACGGTTTTTTGCGTTCTTTGAAACGTTCGTCTGAACTCGGACTCTATCGCCAGGCGTATTGCGGGTGCGAATTCTCGCGTCGGACAAGTTCCTGACCATTACGATTTTCGTACGATGAATACGAAAATTATGCTATAATGTCTCAACTTTTGAAAAGGAGATTTTGAGATGTTGAAATTAAAAGGCACGATCACCGCTATGGTGACGCCGTTTGACGCGAACGATATGGTCGATTATGGTGCGTTGAAGGCGTTCGTGGACTGGCAGTGCGAGAACGGCGTGGAAGGCATTTGCGCAGTCGGTACGAGCGGCGAATCCCCCACGTTGTCGCATGAAGAACACCACAAGGTGATCGAGAAGACGATTGAATTCGCGGCTGGCCGTGTGAAGATCATCGCGGGCACGGGTGCGAACTCGACGGCGGAGGCGATCTCGTTGACGCGCGCGGCGATTGCCACAGGCGGCGCAGATGCGTCTCTGCAGGTCACGCCCTACTACAACAAGCCGAATCCCGAGGGCATCTACCGTCACTTCGCGACGGTGGCGGACCTTGGGCTGCCGATTGTCCTCTACAATGTGCCGGGGCGCAGCGGCAAGGAAATTCCGCTGGATGTCGTGGCACGGCTTGCGAAGCATCCGAATGTGGTGGCGATCAAGGAGGCCGGCGGCAGTGTCGAGCGCGTGAGCGCCATCAAGAACCTGTGCCCGGACTTCACGGTTCTTTCGGGTGACGACTCGTTGACGCTGCCGATGGTGAGCGTCGGCGCGGAAGGCGTGATCTCGGTGGCGTCGAATGTGATGCCGAAGGAGATGAGCGATTTCGTGCGCCACGCGCTGGCGGGCGATTTTGTCCAGGCGCGTGCGGAGCATTTCCGCCTCTACAATCTCTTCCACGATCTCTTCATCGACACGAATCCGGTGATGGTGAAGGAAGCGCTTGTGATGATGAAGAAGATCGGCCCGGGATTCCGTCTGCCCTTGTGCGAGACGACGCCTGAAAAACGTGCCCAGCTGCGTCAGACGCTCGAAGCGCTCGGCCTTGTGTAATGCTGAAAGGAACCGCGAAATGAAGGTTGCGATTTTAGGTGCTGCCGGACGCATGGGGCAGATGCTTGTGAAGCTTGCCGAGGCGGATGCGAATCTCGAGGTGGTCGCGCAGATCGATGTCGCGCCCGGATTCGATTCAACCTGGCCGGCCGGGACGGAGGCGGTGGTGGACTTTTCGTTCCACACGGCGGTGGCGCCGAATGTGGAAAAGGCGGCTGCCGACGGGATCGCCTACGTGATCGGCACGACGGGTCTGACGGCGGAAGAACAGGCGCGTGTCGATGCGTGCACGTCGAAGATCCCGCTCGTGCAGGCCGCGAACTATTCGCTGGGCGTGAATCTGCTGCTCGACCTTGTGAAGCGCGCGGCCGCCGTGCTGGGTCCGCAATATGACATCGAAGTCGTGGAGATGCACCATCGCCACAAGAAGGACGCCCCCTCGGGTACGGCGTTGATGCTGGCGAATGCCGCCAGCGCAGGACGCGGTGTCAAGTTGGACGATGTCGCCTGCTATGGTCGCAACGGTCTTGTGGGCGAGCGTCCGCAAGGCGAGATCGCCTTGCATGCGCTGCGCGGAGGTTCGGTTGTCGGCGACCATACGGTGATGTTTGCCGGCGATGTCGAACGTGTGGAAATCACGCACAAGGCGCAGGGCCGCGAAGCGTTTGCGGCGGGTGCGCTGCGTGCGGCGTTGTGGGCTGTCGGTCGCGCACCGGGCAAGTACGACATGCGTGACGTGCTCGGTTTCGACAAGTGAGGTGGAAACGATGAACGTTCTCGATCCTAAATTCATCAACCGCTGGGCGGTCGCCATCGTCGGAAGTCTGATCATCCACATTGTGGTCGCCTGCTACTTCTTTTCGGGTAATACGGGACGCGCGCCTGATCCGGTGGATGCAAACGCCTCGGTGACGACAGAACCGAACACGACGTCCGATCCGGCGGCAAAGCCTGAAGCGACCGACCCCGCGCCGCCGCCGGTGACCGAAGAGCCGCGTCCCGTGCGACCGACGACGCGTCCGCCGCGCACGAATGCGAACACGCGGAATACGGTGCCCGCCACCGCGGCGAACACGCCCCCTGCGGCGACGGACGCCGCCGCGCCGAAGACGAAGAGCTATCGCGTCAAGAAGGGGGACAACCTCACGCATATTGCCCGCGATTGCGGCAGTACGCCCGCCGAACTGGCGAAGCTCAACGGCGTGAGCGAAAAGCAGCTCGCGAATCTCAAGGTCGGCCAGATCATCAAGATCAAGGCCGCGGAAGAGTGAGTCGCGTGTTCGATTGTCTGAGTTGACGGATGTTGAATTTTAAACAGAAAGGAAAATTCGAAATGCAAATGAATCGTCGTCACTTCCTGGCCGCGTCGACGGCCTTTGCGGCGCCGTTCCTCTTCGGAGGCAATGTGCGTAAATTCGCCGCGAACGAAAAGGTCAACATCGGCGTGATCGGCATTGGCCGCATCTCCACGACGATGGATATTCCGAATGCGATCAAGTTCACGAACCTCTGCCGCTTCACGGCGGTGTGCGATCTTGACGCGAAGCGTCTGGCGCACGGCGTGAAATTCATCCAGGACAAGTATCGCAAGCTGCTGAAGCAGGACAACTATCCGGTCAAGGCCTATGCCGACTACCACGATCTGCTCGACGATCCCTCGATCGACGCCGTCGAAATCTGCCTGCCCGACCACTGGCACACGCTCGTCGCCTGCGCCGCGCTCGCCAAGGGCAAGCACATCTGGCTGCAGAAGCCGTTCGCGCAGACCATCACCGAGGGCCGCATCATCGCCAATCTCGCGCGCCTGCAGAACCGCGTTGTGCAGGTGGGCTCGTGGCAGCGTAGCCGTCCGCAGTTCGCGCAGGTCTGCGAACTCGTCGCCAACGGCCGCATCGGTGAAATCAAGCAGGTGGAAATCGGCATCGGTCTTGACAAGTCGGGCGGCAGCTCGAAGGTGGAGCCCGTGCCCGCGAACCTCAACTACGACATGTGGCTGGGTCCGACGGACGAAAAGGCGCCCTACAACTGGACGCGCGTGCACACGCAGGACCTCACGAAGATCGGATCCCGACCGGGCTGGATACAGCTTGCGCCTTACGGCTGGGGAATGATCACGAACTGGGGCGCGCACCACCTTGACGTCACGGCGTGGGGCCTTGGCGCCGATCCGACGAGCGTGCGCGGCACCTGCGAGTGGATGGACCTCTCGGGCGACAAGCTCTGGAACGTGCACACGACGTACGACCTCCACTATGATGTGGCGGGCGCAGACGTGCATGTCTGCGACAAGTTCCCGATGGGAGTGAAGTTCATCGGCGAGAATGGCGACTGGCTCTACTGCATGCCCGGCAAGGCGAAGGTCACGCCGTGCGATCCCGATGTGCCGTCCAACGGCAAGATGAAGCCGCTCATGGCCTCGCGCAACGTCCTGCTCGAGCCGATTGAAGATCCGGAGGTGGAGCTCATGACGAGCGACGACCACTGGAAGA
>JAZUGW010000330.1:0-7804 GCA_045641465.1 Kiritimatiellia bacterium
CCTTCGCCGCGCACGCCGCCGCGAAGCCGGCGTCCCTCCCGATGAAGGGGCCGTTCATCCTCCTGCTGCTCATCTTCGCCAGATGGCCGAACTTCAGCCGGAGTGGCTCCGCCGCGGCGGCTTCAGCCGGAGCTTCCGCGCCGTCTCCGGCGGCGCCGCGGTCTCTTGGGGCTGACCCGCCGGCAGCCTCCGCACCGTCTCCGGCGGCCCGCCCGCCGCGGCCCTTCCTCCCGGGGAGGTGCACGCCGTTCTCGGCGAGGCGCTCCTCGAGATCCTCGGGCGCCTCCTCCGCGAGCTCGGCGCGGATCTTCGCGAGCGCCTCCTCCCACGGGCAGCCCCAGATGCGCTCGTAGGCCGCGCGGCACTCGGACGCGTGCGTCCCGCCGTTCACCGCCTGCCCGAGGCTGCTCCAGCGGTACGACTCGGCGTTTGCGACGATCCCCGCGCGCACGGGGTTGTAGTCGATGTAGAGCTCGACGAGCGGGTTCGCGCACGATTCCTGCACGAGCCCCGAGTGGAAGCGGTCCTCGAACACGTGCCCCGCGTGCGCCCGGCCGGTCTTCTCGAGGAGATGCGCCTTGATGCTCCGCGCGAGCCGCTCCTTGAGCGTCTTCATGAACTGCGCAAGGTTGTACATCCGCCGGCAGTAGCCCTCCTTCGCGGCCTCGACGGAGGCCGCGTCGCCCTCCGCGCGAAGGCGCGCCCAGTGGCCGGCGAGCGCCCTCGCGCGCTCGGGGCCGTAGAGCGACGTGAGACGGTCGAGCATCTCGCCGTCGCCGAGCGCGAAGCCGACCGGCGGACGGGGACCGTCCCCCGCGGCGGCGGCGCCTGCGGACCAGAGCGGCGGGCGTGTGGCGGGCGGGCGCATGCCGTAGGCGTACGCGGCGGGCTCGACCTCCGGGTCGAGCCAGTACTCGCGCGGCACGCACGGCACGTTCACGTGCAGGTGAAGGTGGTTGTCCATCACGGTCCACGACAGCAGGTCGACGCCCGAGAAGCGCGCCACGTCGTAGAGATCCTCGACGAACCGGTCCTTGAGCTTCGGGTCCTCGAGCCAGAACTCGCGGTTGACGAACCGCGTGGTCACGTGGTAGGTGCCGTCCGGCACCTGGAGCCTGTTTGATCTCGCCATTTCTCTTTTCCTCACTTTCGTTTCCCCGCGTCCGGGCGCCGCAACCCTGCGACACCCTGCGCGGACGCGGACATCCTAGCAAAAGTCGAGAAAAAGATTCTAACCAGAAAACAACAATTCTAACCAAAGGACAACAACGGCGGGATCGGCGACAGGTAAAGGGTATGGACACAGGGGGGACTGTCCCCAGTAGAGACAAACGCAGGGGGACTGTCCCCAAAGGAGACTCCCCAGTGAGATAAACAGAGAGGACTGTCCCCAGTGGAGACAAACCGCAGGGGGGACTGTCCCCGGGGGAGACGCTATGTGGTGGCAAAACCCTTTCCGACGATTTCGGTGGAGTTGATGATTGTGATGAATGCCTTTGGGTCACATATGTGAATGAAGTGTCGAAGACGGAGTGCCTCGCCACGGGTGAGACACGAATTAATCACCTTATAGGTCGTTCCAAGGTAGGCTCCTGTCCCGTCTGAAATCGTTGCGCTACGGTTAAGCGTGTGGAGAATGAAATCAACGATCTCGTCAGACTTGGAGGAGATGATCGTACAGACCTTTCGACGGTGGCAGCTCTCAATTACACCATCGACAATGAACGTCTTCCCTATGATCCCGAGAATGCAATAGAGCCCCGTACGAGGTCCGAATCGGAAGAGCGCAATTACGACAATTGCAATATCACTGAAAAACAGCGACTTGCCAATCGGCAGTTCAGTGTAATGCTTGAGAATCATCGCCACGATGTCGGTACCGCCCGTCGAGGCCCCAATCTCGAAGACGAGTGCACTACCGACTGCCGGTAAAATCACCGCGAAAATCATTTCAAGCATCATGTCGTCGGTGAATGGCGCACTCATGGGATAGAGGGCCTGCAACAACGTCACGTAAAACGACAGAGCGAAAGAGGAATAGACCGTCCATCCGAAGAATCTTCGCCCCAAAAGGACAAATCCAAGCACCACCAGCACGGCATTCACCATCCACATATACCCTCCGACATTGCAGCCCGGAAAAAACGAAGCGAGCAGGACCGAAATACCCGATGTTCCGCCAAATGCAAAGTGATTCGGAGCCTTGAAATAGGCGATACCGATCGCCGTGAGAATAAGGCCGAAGTTCAGAAGAAGAAATTTTTGAAATTGTTTCACGGTTTCCTCCCGTTCCCAACTAACTTGCTATTTAATCATCAACCGACTGTTTTAAGATTTTACTCTTTTAACAACTTGACATCAACTCTTTTTAGTTCGGCCAAAGAGTCGATCGACAACCCACATCTCTTCAATCCGATTAGGGGCATCCAATTGTCTCATGATTTTGAATATTCCATCTCCGTCTACAGAACCATGCCGAAACTATGATATAATAGGCGGCATGAAAACGACAGTCATTTCAGTTCTCGGCACACAGAAAGACGCACACGGCGGCACGGGGCCTTCCCGTTGGGATACTTGGCGCCCCACGATCGGACTTGTCCAGCAGGACGAGTTGCCGATTGACGAATTGCATCTCATTTTCAACCGCGTACATCTGAAACTCGCCGAACGCATCAAGACGGACATCAACAGCGTTTCGCCCGAGACAGACGTCGTCTTCGACATCGTCGAACTCAAGGATCCCTGGGATTTCGAGGAAGTCTACGAGAAATTCTACGACTATGCGAAACGTCCCTGTTTCCACGACGAGAAGACAAACTACTACATCCACATGTCCACCGGTTCGCACGTGGAGCAGATCTGCCTCTTCCTGCTCGCCGAGTCGCGCCACCTCGCCGCGAAGCTCATCCAGACCACGCCCAAGGAGGGACATGTCCGCCACTCGAAGGACCCCAAGGGCACGCACACGATCATCGACCTCGATCTCTCGCGCTACGACAAGCTCGCCAAGCGTTTCGAGATCGAACGCCAAGACGACGTCTCCTTCCTGAAACAGGGCATCGACACCAAGAACGCCGCGTTCAACCGCCTCATCGACACGATCGAACGTGTCTCCGTTCGCTCGTCCGAGCCGATCTTGTTGACCGGCCCGACCGGCGCCGGAAAGAGCCAACTTGCCAAACAGATCTATCTCCTGAAAAAGCAGTCAGGCAAGATCAAGGGGAATTTTGTCGCCGTCAACTGTGCGACACTTGGCGGCGACCTTGCGAAGTCCGCCCTCTTCGGTCACAAGAAGGGTTCCTACTCCGGTGCGGGCGGCGACCATACGGGGTATCTCAAAGAAGCAGACGGCGGCATCATCTTTCTGGACGAAATCGGCGAGCTTCCCCTTGAAGCCCAAGCCATGCTGCTCAAAGCGATCGAAGAGAAAACCTTTCGTCCCCTCGGCGCGACAGCCGACGAACACAGCGACTTCCTCCTCATCTGCGGCACGAACCGAGATCTTGCGGACGACGTACGAGAACACAAGTTCCGTCTGGACCTCCTCTCCCGCATCAACCTCTGGAGTTTCCAGCTTCCCGGCCTCGCCGATCGACGAGAGGACATCGAACCCAATCTCGACTACGAACTCAACAAATTCGGACAGAAAACCGGCAAGCACATCTCGTTCAACAAGGAGGCGCGCGAACGTTTCCTCGCCTTCGCCCTCGCGCCCACCAATCCCTGGAGCGGCAATTTCCGCGACCTCAACGCCATGGTCGTCCGCATGGCAACGCTGGCCGACGGTGGTCGTATCACCGAGGATCTAGTTGAAGAGGAAATCGCCCGCTGCAGCAATCCAAAGGGAAATGTGAAACGGGAAATGGAAAACGGTTGTGGCGGCACCGACCTTGATCTTGGCTCCTTGCTGGGTACGGACTACCTGTCCCGATATGACGAATTCGACCTCGTCCAGCTTGCGTATGTCATTCAGGTCTGCCGCCAGTCGGACTCGATGGCCGATGCCTCCCGAAGGCTGTTTGCAGCCTCATTCAAGGCCAAGAAATCTACGAACAATACCGACCGGCTGTCCAAATACCTCGCCAAGTTCGGACTGAAGTTCCGTCATCTCGCCAAATAAGCAACCAAAGGAGATTAAAGGAATGCGCTGCATTGTCGAACTGATCGGCGACGACCGTAACGGACGAAAAATGATCGCCTGGGGCCGTCGCATCGGCTGTGCCGATGCAGGACATGGATTTGATCCCGTCACGCGCAAAATCGTCACCCGGCTCCTCGTCGACGACACCAACCCTTCCCAGCATTCCTAT
Organism: Kiritimatiellia bacterium; assembly: GCA_045641465.1. GTDB lineage: Bacteria > Verrucomicrobiota > Kiritimatiellia > RFP12 > UBA1067 > RUG572. Next base: position 4,314 of record JAZUGW010000330.1, read on the forward strand.
CTCCTCGAACTCGTCGACAACCCAGTCGGTCTCAAAGCCATCCTTCCCGCCTAAACCATCTACTTGCGCACATCTGCAGTCGGTTCGGAGATTGCCCGGCGCAACTTATATTCAACGAAATCAAGCGAATTAACGAAAGAAAATGCGCGTGGCTTTAGAGGCGGGGGTGTGGAAAAGGATGTAGTTGCACCCAATGACGGCGTTGGCGGCGTCGTACGAAATGAAGGAGACGCAATTCAGCTTGCGCTCGCCGCGTGAAAGCCGGTCTTTGGGCAGTTCGAGCGCATCGAGCCGACCCGACACCACGGGACTTTTCCCGAGACGCACACCATTTAAAAACACCTCCACCGCGGTCGCCCCGACGAGTGTCGCCGCCACCTCCAGACGCGTCTCATCCACGACGGGACGAATCGCGACTTCGTTCCGTACGTAGGGTACGGTCTGGCGCGAACTTTTCAGCGACGTCATCAAGGACTCGACGCTTTCAAACTGACGATCCAACCAAACGAGGCGCTCGCGCAGATAGTTCTTGTAGATGTTCGTATCGTCGGCATGGGATCGAGTACGCGGCCAACGCGCATCGTTCACCGTCAGCGCCTGGGACAATTGCGCCGCAGCCTGATCGATCGTTCCGCCGTCGCGGGAGAGTTCGTAGAACTTCGGCCGAATCTCCCAATACCGCTCCCAGGCCTTCAGGCAGAAGTACGGATCGCTCGCCCACTCCTTGTAGATGGAAGACGAAGTGAAGTTGAGCCAGCTGGACGAATTCCACGTGTTGACGCTGTTATTCCAGTCTTTGTTCGTGCACATCCAGGTGTCCCCCGCCTGGGCCGTCGGAATCGTCTGGGACGCCGAGGCGTAGTCGAAGTCCCACACCGGACCCCACATCAGCTTGCCGCCGCGGTCGATGTAGGCATAGCGGCTTTTCTGGTAGGCGTCGAGGTTTCCATGGAGTTCCACCACCAGCCAATAATTCACCATCGAATCGACATCGGCGTACTCGGACCAATGGCGCCCTTCCGCCGACAGATGCGTCAGCGACGTGCAGGCGTCGAAATAATTCTGCAAATACCGCCGGCACCAGTCCATCATCCGCGACGAGGTCTTGAGATACTCCGGCTTCTTCAATACGACCGGAATGGACAGATTACCGGCGCCGGCCGTGAACTTCGAAATGACGCCCTGGTTGTTGACGGTGTATTCGAAGAGATAGCCGCCGGAAATGTCAACGGCATCGGCGTTCGCCGCCAACGCGGCGTCGATCGGCGCGAAATTGGTTTCTGAGGCGCCCAATCCCGCCAATTCTCCGTCGGGCGCAACAGCTTCCTCCCAGTCGAAAATGTCCACACGGCCCGTGGCGATGCGGATCGCCTCCATAAAGACGTAGGTGCCGATGTACTCGCCGTTGAGCACGCAGTCGGTCCAGGTGGACCTCATCCCGAGTGAACCGATCTCGTTCGCGAAATCGGCCGCGAGTTTGTTGCGCAGACACGACACGTCGTGGTAGTTAGAAGTCAGAACCCAATGACGGTTCTTCTTGTCCCCCAGGTCGAACATCTTCGTCTTCTCGTCCAGCTTCAGCTTGTAGGACTTCTTGGGATGGGACACCGACGAGTCGCCGCGCACATGGAACTCGAGGCGTCCGTCGTATTGGTGCTTGAACGCGTCGTTGCCCTGTACGAAGAGACTGCCCGTATGGACCTCCTTGGACGCCGAAGGCGCGCGTCCATCGTCCGTCGTCAGGTAGCAAACGGGCAACGACGAGAAAAAGAGGTCCTTCGAGAAGACCGCCTCTGTCGCATTGGAGACGGTGAGACGCAGCCACCTGCCGTAATCGCGCTCGGTGGGCGTATAGGCGCGGTCACGTCCAATAGCTCCCGTCTCCCACGTCTTCGCCCAGTTCGCACGTCGCCAAGTAAACGTGTAGTCGGGAACGATGCCGAAGAAAGCCCCCACCGTAGGCTCGAGTTCCTTGCCCACGCGTGGACGATTCGTCTTCAGCTCGATGGCGGTTTTGAGACGGCCGCCGACGAACCGGTCGCCGTCCGCCACCACGAGCGATTTCACCTCGGCCTGTTCGCCGTTACAGGTCAATGTCACCGTATTGGTGACGAACGCGAACGAACCGTCATCGGGCACACGGCCTTCCGCCCAGTTGGCGGCCTCGTTCCAGTCGCCGGATGCACCGCCGGTCCAGTGGAAACAGCGTTCCGTCGTACCCGCTTCCTGCCGGCCGGCGAAATCGGAAAACGTCCCCTTGCCGATGAACTCGACTTTCCTCGCCCCCGTCCGTTCGCCGGCGAGGAACCAGATGCGCCCTTCCTTCGTCTGACAAGGCACATAGTCGCCTTGCGGATTCTTGACGAGATAGCGGACCAGGCGATGTCCCTCGACTTCCTTGAACACCATGCGAATCTCGACCCAGGTTCCTTCCACGGGCGGTGCACCTTCCGCGGTGGTCCGCTGCCAGGCTCCGCTGCCCCACACCAGATAACCCGGCGTATTCTCAGCGACGAGAACCGGCATGATGCCACCTGCGCCCCCGGGCGGATGGATACCGGTCAGCGACAAGGGACCCACGAGAAGCGGCACATCGATGAGTTCGACATCGTTCGTCGCCGTCTGCGTACTTTCGAAAACAAGCTTACCCGTGACATCCATCGCCTGTCGTCCGACGGCGGCGACATTCGTGGCCGTACCATTCCCGCCGACCTGCCAGTTTCCGCCGTGCGTCCCCTTCGCCCCCACCGCTTCGCCTACCGAATAATCCTCAAAGGACGCGGTGTACAACAGTTCCGCGCCCCAAAGATGTCCACAGGCCAGCAGAAGGAAGATGACACGGCACATTATGGAGTCCCTTCGATCTCCTCGCAGAGTGCAACGTCGCCACCGTGGAAGACGACGACGAGGCGGTGCAGCACGACCGTACCACCCTGCTCGCGCAGGTTCCACTTGCGCACAAGATCATGATCGGCGGCGTAGCGCGCGATCTGGCGGGACGCGTCGTCGCGGATCTTCGCGAGCGCGGCGGGCGAAGCGTCGTCCTGCTGCTTCAGGTACTTGAGCTCGACGAGCGCAGCGTGGCCGATCTGCGGCCAGCGGTTGAGCTGCGGTTCGAACGCGATGTCGACGAAGCCGCCGGCGAGCTCCTGCTCGTGACTGACGATGTACGGCCCGTGCCCGACATAGAGGAGCGAACAGAGCGCGGTCTGCACCACCCGCTCGCCCTCGGCCGCGTCGCGTACCTTCCAGTAGCGCGACACGACGCCGCACGCCGTGTCAAGCGCGCCGCGCCAGTCGCCACGACGCGCGAAGTCTGTCATTCCATTCGCAATGTCGAAGATCTGCGGATCGACCCCGTGCACGTCCTGATACGCCTTCGGCACGAAGTCGTGCATGAACTCGCCAACCGTCAGGTTCGGAATCCCGAGAGACGATTGCCCCATGTCCTCTCCCGTGACCGTCACGAGGCCGTTGTAGAAGAGGAACGA
>JAZUGW010000331.1:0-11090 GCA_045641465.1 Kiritimatiellia bacterium
GGGATATTTGGTCTTCGTGTAGGATCCGTCGGCCCCTGTGTGTACGCCCTGATGGGTGAAGGCGAAGGGGAGATACATGTGAACTTGGTAGATCACGTTGTCCATCGCGAGCGGCGAGAGGTAGGAGAAGGCGGCAGGCGAATCCCATCCGTTCGACTCGATGATGATGGGCGTGACGGGGTCGATGGCGCGGACGGCTTCAGCGGCGCGGCGCTGTACGTTCCAGTAGTCGAGGCCCGTCGGGGAGCGCCGTTCCTGGTTGGGTTCGTTGATGAGGTCGAAACCGTAGATCTCGGGACGCCCTTTGAAGCGCGTGGCGATGCGCTGCCAGCAGGCGATGAAATGGTCCGCCCATTTCGCGTCGAAGAACATGTTCATCTCGCTGCCGCGACGACCGCCGGGGGCCACGTGGAGATCGATGACGAGGCGGATGCCGTATTTGCGTGCGAGCGGCAGGACGACGTGTTCGAGGTGGTCGAGCTTGCCGTTCAACCAGGCGTCGTAGTCCGCGAGATCCTGGTTGTCGTTCTGCTTGTGCCAATTGCGGATCATCTGGTAGCGCGCGAGGGTTGCGCCCCAGGCGTGGAGCGTGCGGAAGTCGTCCTCCTTGCAGTCGCCGCCGGGCAGCATCACGCCGCGCTGGGGCGGCAGGTTGGCGACTTGGGGCGGGTAGGCGACCTTGTAGTTCTTGTTGACGCGCGGAAAGAGGTCGGGGGTGGTGTAGATCTTGAAGGTCGAAAGGTCGAAGACGACTTTTCCGCTCGAGTCCTGCAGGCCGAGCGTCAGCTGGACTTTCCCGAGCGGACGGTCCAGCTCGTTGTCTGAAACGAAGATGATCTGCCGCGGGAAATCGCCGAGACGCGAGGCCGTATTCGGCCACCGTCCTTCGCCCGTTTTCGCGTCCGTGTAGTGGAACATGAACTTGAGTCCGTTCCAGCGGTCGGGTGGTTCGGTGATCCGCTCGCCCTGGGCGGCGATTTCGGCTGTAAAGCACTTGCCGCTGAATTCGGACAGGTCAAGCTCGACGCGCGCGCTGCCGCCTTCGCGTTCGTGTCCCTTCGGCACGTCGACGGTGATGATCGATCCGTCCTTTCGGGCGTAGCGCGAGAGGTTCCACGAGAGCGAGGCGAGATCGCGCGCCAGGGAGAGTCCCGACGCGAAGAGAAGAGCGGCCCAGACGGTACAACTGAAGAGAAACTTGTTTTTCATGTCCCTATTATACCATAAACCTGTCCGACGTGGGACGAGAGGACTGTAACCCGAACGAAAAATGCGTGGACCCTTGGATGTTATTTTGCTATAATCCTTAACCGATTTGAGCGGTGGAAAAAGGTATAGGCTCAGAGTGGAAATTCATTTAAGGAGATGGAAATGAAAGCATGTTGGTTGATGGCGGCGATGACGGCGGGTGCCTGCTGGGGCGCGACGGTGACGTTGCCGGTCGGCGAGGTGAAGCAGGTGGCGGACGAGCAGGCGAAGTCCTTCCCGGGACGGGTGGAGGCCGTACAGCGTGTCGAGGTGACGCCCGAGGTGAGCGGCGACATTCTTGAGGTCTGTTTTTCGAACGGCGACATCGTGAAGAAGGGAACCGTCCTCTACAAGCTGCTTGATGTCAAATACAAGAGCTCGTTCAAGAACGCGCAGGCGAAAGTCGCCGAATGTCTGGCCCGCAAGCAGTACGCCGAATCGACTTTGAAGCGCCACGAATCGGTGAAGCTGAATGCGGTCAGCAAGGATGCCATCGACAATGCGAAGAGCGAAGTGGCCGTGGCGACGGCGGCTCTGGCGGCGGCCGAGGCCGATCTCGCGGTGGCCGAATACAATTTGACGCGCTGCCAGATCATCACGCCGATCGACGGCAAGACGGGATCGACGCGCCTCACGCGCGGCAATCCGGCCTCGCCGGCGACGCCGCTTGTGACGGTGGTGCAGATCCAGCCGATCCGCGTACGGTTCTCGGTGTCGAACAGCGACTATCTGACGATGTTCGGCGGAAAGGCCAGCACGCTCAAGGAGAAGGGCGTTGTGGCGATTACGCTGGCGAACGGGACGACCTATTCGGAGGCGGGTGCGATCGAATATGTGGAGAACCTGGCGGACGAGCAGACGGATACGATGCGCGTCTATGCGACCTTCCCCAATGCCGAGCGCATTCTCAAGCCGGGTGGCACCGTGGGGGTGACGTTGCGCAACAAAGAGGGTGTGCAGAAGTGCGCCGTACCGCCGAGTGCGGTGATGCAGGATGCGCAGGGCGCCTACGTGTGGGTCGTCGGCGCGGATGGCACGGCGGAGCGTCGGGCCGTCGCGCGGGGCCGCCTCACGACGGATTTGCTGTTCATCGAGAACGGACTCAAGGTGGGTGAGCGCGTCGTCATCGATGGTACGCATAAGGTCTCCGCCGGAGACAAAGTGGAGGCTGCGAAGTGAGCTTCAGTCAGTTTTTCATCGAGCGACCGCGCTTTGCGTTCGTCATTGCGATTGCCGCCAGCTTGTGCGGCGCGATCGCGATGAAGCAGCTGCCGGTCGAAGAATATCCGGAAATCGCGCCCGCAACGGTGCGTGTCTCCGCAGTCTATCCGGGGGCGAGCGCGCAGGTGGTGGCCGATGCGATCGCCATTCCGATCGAAGACCAGATCAACGGCGTGGAAAATGTCGTCTACTATTCGTCCACCTGCGATAACTCGGGCAGCTATTCGTGTTCGGTGACCTTCCGGTCTGGAGCCGATACGGATATGGCGCTCGTCAACTTGCAGAACGCCGTGAAACGCGCCGAGACGAAACTGCCGAGCGCCGTGAAGCAGCAGGGTGTGACGGTGCAGAAGCGCAATGCCGACATGATTGCGATGTATTCTTTTATGACGGACGGACGCAATCTCTCGCTGCAGCAGCTGGGCGACTATGTGCAGAAGAACGTCAAGGAGAGCGTGATGCGCGTGGAAGGCGTCTCGGTGGCGGAAGTGATGGCCGCCCAGGAGTACGCGATGCGCGTGTGGCTCAATCCTGTGCGCATGAGCGGCCTTGGCATCACGATCGCCGACATTTCAAACGCCATCGAAGGACAGAACGTGCAGGCGGCGGCGGGAACCGTCGGCAGCGAATACGCCAACCGCTATCTCAGCTACAAGCTGAACGTCGACGGACGCCTCAAAACGGCCGAGGAATTCGCCGCGATTGTCGTCCGTAACGATCCGGTGAACGGGGGACAGGTCCTGCTCGGCGATGTCGCGCGCGTGGAACTGGGCTCGAAGAGCTATTCGGGACGCGCCATCTTCAACGGCAAGAACTCGATCGCCATGGCCGTCTACAAAACGCCCGAGGCGAATTCGCTTGCCGTGGTCCAGCGCGTGAAGGCGAACCTTGACGACTGGATGACACGTCTGCCCGAGGGCGTCTCGATGAAGATCGGCAAGGATGCGACGGAATTTACGAACGTGTTCATGCAGGCGATCTATTCGACGCTCTTCATGGCGCTTGCGCTCGTCGTGCTGATCACCTGGGTCTTCCTGCAGGATTGGCGGGCGACGCTCGTTCCGGCGCTGGCGATTCCGATTTCGCTCTTGACGAGCTTCATCTTTACGTGGGCGTTTGGCTACACGATCAACATCCTCACGATGTTCGGTCTCATTCTCGTGATCGGCTCGCTCGTGGACGATGCCATCGTGGTGGTGGAAAACACGCAGACGCTGATGGCAAAGGAGGGCCTTTCGGCGAAAGAGGCCGCCTCGAAATCGATGGGCCAGATCACAGGCGCCGTCATCGCGACGACGCTGGTGACGATCGCCTGCTACATTCCGCTTGTCTTCTACGGCGGCATGGTGGGCAAGATGTACATCCAGTTCGCGTTCACGATGTGCGTGGCGCTCAGCATTTCCACGGGTGTCGCGCTGACGCTCTCGCCGGTGTTGTGTTCGCTGCTTTTGCGCGCGCCCGATCCCAACAAGGGCAAGCTCGCGCGAGTGCTGTGGTCGCCGGTGAACGGTCTCATCGACGGTTCGCGCAAGTTCTATCTCGGCGTGGTCGGTCTTCTTGTGCGGCGCAGCCTTATCACGGCGCTGCTCTTCGGTGCCGCCTGCGTGGGGGTGTGGTTCGTTAAGGACTGCGTGAAGGAAACCCTGCTGCCGGATGAGGACAAGGGCATGGTCACGCTCGACATCGAACTCGCGAAGGGGGCGACGCTGGCGCGTACGAACCACGCACTTGACAAGATCCAGAAGCGCATCGGCGACATCCCGGGCGTGCAGAGCGTGATGCTCATCTCGGGCTCGGGCGTGATGTGCGGTACGGGTGAACACTGCGCGCAGGGCATGGTCCTGCTCGACCACTGGGACAAGCGCACAACGCCGGAGAAGAGTCTGGCGGCGGTGATGGCCGAAATCAAGAAGCGCACGGCCGACATCTACGAGGCGAAGATCACCTGCTTTACCTCGCCGGCGATTCAGGGCTTGGGCCGTGTGGGCGGTGTGGGCTTCAACCTCTGTTCCGACACGGGGGCCACCAGCGCGGAACTCGCGGTGGCGGCGAAGACCGTGACGCGTGCCGTGATGGCGCTACCGGAATCGGCGTTTGCGTCCTGTTCGTTCAACGCCGATACTCCGCAGCTGCGGTTGCGCCTCGACCGCCGCAAGGCCGAGGCGTTGGGTGTGACGCCGAAGAGCGTGTTCAGCGTGTTGCAGAACAAACTTGCAAGCGTCTATGTGAACGACTTCAACCTCGACGGTGGTGCGTATGAAGTCATCGTCCAGTCGCAGGCGGATTTCCGCGCGACGGCGGAAGACGTGGCGAATCTGCATGTGCCGAGTTCGACGGGGGCGATGATCCCGCTCACGGCGGTGGGGTCGGTCGTGTATGAGGTCGGACCGCAGCAGGTGACGCGTTTCAACAAGATGCCGAGCGCTTCGATCAATGCGCAGACGGCGCCTGGTGTGGCGGGACTCACCCTCATTCGCGCCATTGAAAAGGTGAAGCTTCCTCCGGGGTACCACATCGAGTGGAGTGAAATGAGCCGTCAGGAAAAGGAGAACGAAGGGCGGCTGGGCCTGCTGATGGGCATGGCGGCGCTCTTCGCGTATCTCTTCCTCGTGGCGCAGTACGAAAGCTGGACCATTCCGTTGCCGGTGATGTGCTCGGTGCTGTTCGCGCTGGGCGGCGCCTATCTGGGACTCTGGGTCACGGGTACGCCGATGAGCATCTATGCGCAGCTGGGTATGGTGATGCTGATCGGACTTTCCGCGAAGAACGCGATTCTGATGGTCGAGTTCTCCAAGGAGGAACGCGAGAAGAACGGCCTCACGATTACCGAGGCCGCGATGCGCGGTGCCGATCTGCGCTTCCGCGCCGTGGAGATGACGGCGTGGAGCTTCCTCTGCGGCGTGCTGCCGCTTGTGCTGGCGACAGGCGCAGGCGCGGGTTCGCAGAAGGCGATTGGCATCTCGACGTTCTCGGGCATGCTCGTGGCGACCTTCGTCGGCATCGTCTTTACACCGGCCCTGTACGCGCTCTTCCAGCGCATCCGCGAATGGGTGAAGGGCAAGCTCGGCTTGACGAAGTAACTCTTTTACCCTTTTTTGAAACGCCGCGGTGTGTTCAACACGCCGCGGCGTTTTTTTGGTATAATAGATGCGTCTGAAGTTCGCGGCATCTGCCGCAGACCGACGACATGATCTTTGATATCGGCGGCGAGGCGCTTTGCGCAATTTCGCCGCCAACATAAATGTGCGTAAGCGCATTTTTTGCTCCGTCAGAAAACCGCTAATTTTAGGATTGAAGCGAAGAATGTGGCTGCGCAGGGCTGTACACCATGGGCATATTGTGCCCATGCCTGATTGTGTACCCGCTCTGCGTGCCCGTTCTTTGATATTTCAATCCGGGCTCTTAGCGGTGCCTCTGACGGGATATCTCGAACGAGGCACGCTTTCTTTTTGCCGCCAGGCGTGCGTCGCCGGAACAGAAGAGGTGGCATGGAAAAGACAGATGTCGACAAAGTTTTTCACGAATCACAACGGTAACACGCTCTTCAAGAAGTTGAGCGGCGTTGCGCATGACCTTGGGTCGCTCTTCCATACCTTTCAGGCGGTCACCGGCTATTTCCGTTCCTCGGGGTATTTCAAGCTTCGCGCCGAGCTGAAGGACGTCAAGAAAATCCAGATTCTCGTCGGCATCAATGTCGATGACATCTTTCGTAAGCAGCACCAACAAGGTCTGTTGGCATTGGCTGATCCCCAACAGGCGAAGCGGATCTTCACGGATGATTTCATCAACGACGTCAAAGAGGCGAAATACGCCAAGGAAGTCGAGGACGGTATTCTCCAACTCGTTCAGGATGTCGCCGACGGTATTGTGGAGATGCGCATCCACCCCACGAAGAATCTCCATGCGAAATTCTATCTCTGTCTCCCGGAGAAGTTTACAGAGAATACATTTGGAAGTGTCATCATGGGGTCCTCGAATCTGACGGATTCCGGTCTTGGTACTGTTCACGCTGAACGCTACGAGTTGAATTTCGAGACGAAGGAGTACGACGACGTGAAGTTCTGCGCGGACGAATTCACCCGCCTTTGGAACGAGGGGATCGCGCTCTCGCTCGACGATATCGTCCAGGCCAAGGCGAAGACCTATCTTGACCGTGAACTTACGCCGTTCGAGCTGTTCATGAAGGTGCTGATCGAGGCGTTCGGCGAGATGGCGGAGGATGCCTACTCGACGGCGCTGCCGGAGGGGTTCAGGGACCTCAAGTACCAGCGCGATGCCGTCGTCCAGGGTTATCAGATGATGATGAAGTACAACGGGTTCTTCCTGGCGGATGTCGTCGGCCTCGGAAAGACGGTCGTCGCCGCGCTGATCGCACGCCGCTTCGCCGAGGCGAACGGGAAAACGACGCAGATTCTCGTCGTGCATCCGCCTGCCGTCGAACGCAACTGGAAGGACACGTTCAAGCTGTTCGGCATCCACAACGTGCAGTTCGTCAGCAACGGTTCGATCTCGAAGATCCTGAACGGCGAGGACAATTATCGCGCCAAGGAGGAATACGACCTCGTCATCGTCGACGAATCCCACAACTTCCGCAATGCGGGGATTTCGCGCTACGACGAGTTGCAGCGCATCACGAAGGCACCCCGTCTCAATCGCGGTCTCACGGGCGGCGACCGCAAGAAGGTGATCCTCGTCTCGGCCACGGCGCTCAACAACGATCCCTCGGATCTGCGCGACCAGATTCTGCTCTTCCAGGATGCCCGGCACTCGAATCTGCCCGGAATCGGTGGTGTCCAGGAGTATTTCGCCGGCCCTATCAAGGAGTACAAGAACCTTCAGAAGAAGCGAAAGGAAGGCGAGCTGGTGGATGTCGCGCGGATTGACGCGATTTTCTCCCGCATTCAGGAAGATGTACTTCGCAAGATCACGGTTCGCCGTACGCGCAGGAACATTGAGAACGACCCCGATTATGCGCAGGATCTTGTCCGGCAGCATGTCCGGTTCCCGAAGTTGTCCGATCCGAAGACCCTGAAGTATCCGCTGGTCGGCGAGCTGGAGAAGCTTTTCATCCTGACGCGCGATCTGATTCAGGACAAGATCGAGTATGCCCGCTATCGCGCCATTGAGTTCTTGAAGCCGGAGTACCGCAAGAAGTACAAGCAGGCGCAGCACATCGCCGAGACGCTCGCGGGCATTTACCGCATTCACATGATCAAACGGCTTGAGTCGAGTTTCTTTGCGTTGAAGAGGTCGCTGGCGACGTTCGAGAAGATCACGGAAGACATGATCCGGATGTTTGACGAGGACAAGGTTCTGATCATTCCTGAAATCGACGTGAAGGGGTTGATGGACAAGGGATGGGAACTCGACAAGATCATTGACTTCGCTGTCGAAAAGCTTGGATGCGAAAAGAGGGACGTGTCCTATCCGGCCGATTCCTTCGATCCGAAATTCGTCGACCTGCTCAAGGCGGATTTGCAGATCATCCGCGACCTCAGGATACGCTGGGATTCGGTCGCCGAAGACCCGAAGCTGGATCTCTTCATCGAGCAGCTGCGCGGACCGCTCTTCAATTCGCTGCTCAACAAGGCGGGCAAGCTGGTCGTTTTCTCCGAGAGCGTGGATACGCTCGACTATCTCAGCGAAGAACTGAAAAAACGCCTGGGCAAGACCGACATCCTCGAGATCTCGTCCGGGAACCGCGACTCGGAGAAAAAGGTGATTCGCGCCAACTTCGACGCGAACATTCCGCCCGAGGAGATGAAGGACGACTACAACATCATCCTGACGTCCGACGTGCTGGCCGAAGGCGTGAATCTGCACCGTTCGAACGTCATCGTCAACTACGACTCGCCGTGGAACGCGACCCGGCTTATGCAGCGGATCGGCCGCGTCAACCGCATCGGGTCGCAGGCGGACGAGATCCACTCGTTCATGTTCTACCCGTCGGACCAAGGCAACCGCGAGATCGCCCTCTATCAGAACTCCGTGCTGAAGCTCCAGGCGTTTCACTCCACGTTCGGCGAGGACAGCAAGATCTACTCGGTCGAAGAGATCCTCAAGGACTTCAAACTCTACGATGCCGACGTGAGGGATGAAACCGACGAGCAGCTCAAATACCTCCGCCTCGTCCGCAAGTTCTTCAATGAACACAAGCAGGACTACTACCGTCTGAAGGCGCTCCCGCCGAAGAGCCGGGTTATTCGTTCTGGTGCATCGGACGAGACGGTCGTTTTCATATCTGCCACCTTCAAGTCGGCGGCCTTTCGCGTGAAGGATGGCCGTGCAGAGGAAATCCACCAGCTCGACGCCTTCAAGCTGATGGAGGCGAAGCCGGATGAGAAGAGCGTCCGGTTCCCGGGACATTCGGCGGAACGGCATTTCGCGGATGTCAACGCGGCACTCGACAAGTTCAATGCCTCGGTTTGCGCGATTGAAGAGGACGACGGATTCGCGCTGGTCACAACGTCCACCAAGAACAAGCACTATCTCTTGGCGCACAAGTTCCTGAACGGCAAGGCGCTCAAATGGTCGCAGGCGGGTGCTCTCAAGCCGGAGAGCGAACACCAGATCGGGGTCCTGGCCAAGCTTGTTCGCGACGGCGTCTATTATCACCTTGAGGATGACCTCTGCAAGCTGGCCGACGAATTCAAGGGACTCGTCTACAACGCGACGCCGAAAGCCGAGGATTGCGCACGCGTGGCGGGGTGTCTCGATTCACTCTATCAGATGTACTGTGCGACATCCCGCACGCTACCGCCCGCCGGGAATTCGGATCAGTCCGTCACCATCCTTGCCGCTGAAACCTTCGAAGGATAACTTGCTATGTTGACGTTTTCCCGTTCTGATTTCAAAGCCTTGTTCCGCAACGCGTACGATCATGAAAGATGGATCGACGCGATGCGCGCGGTGTTTGGTCCGCTGCAGTTGAAGGCGAAACCCGAGGAGTTGGAGATCGGGCTGAAAGGCAATGACCGCGGCTGGTTCCTCGGACACTTCACCGCCGCTTCGCAGGGCGGCGACATGGAGGTCGGCGTCTTCCGCTATCGGATCGATTCCAGGTCTGTGTTGAAAAGCCGCGTGGGGTTGCGTAACCTCGTGCGTCCCTACGTGCGCGACTATTCCTCGCTCGGTGCGGCGTTGGTCGTCTTCGAGGATGCGAAGACGGGTACCTGGCGCTTCTCCTTCGTGAGCGACCTGAAGGGCGGTGAAACCGCCGCGAAACGCTACACCTACGTCTTCGGCGCGGCTGACGGCGTGTACAATACGCCGGCCGACCGGTTCCTGAAACTTGCCGCAGGGCGTCCTGCCGACGGTTTCGTCACCTTCGAACAGATGCGCGAGGCCTTTTCTGTCGAGGCGCTCTCGAAGGAGTTCTACAACCGGCTGTTCGCGTGGTACCAGTGGGCAATGGACGACGAGCGCATCCACGTCACCTTCCCGAACAAGGTGGGCGACCGGCTCGACGACCGCCGGAACCTCAACGTTGCGATGATCAGGATGCTCACGCGCATTCTCTTCTGCTGGTTCATCAAACAGAAGAAGCTTGTGCCGGAAGGGCTATTCGACGTTGATTTCCTGTCGAAGATCCTCGTCGCCTTCGACGGTAAGACGCGCGAACCGTTCGACCCGGTGTCGGAAACACAGGGCACCTACTATAACGCGATTCTGCAGAACCTCTTCTTTGCGACGCTCAACCGCGAGATCGTCGACGACGACGGCAAGCGCCGCGCGTTCGCGAACGCCAAGAGCGCGCGAGATGTACGCAATCTCTACCGTTACCGCGAGATGTTCAGATTCGGGGACGACGAAGTGGAACGGAAGGTTATCGCACTCTTTGCGAAAGTGCCATTCCTGAACGGTGGACTCTTCGAGTGCCTCGACAAGTTCAAGAAGTTCGACCTGATGCAGGACGACGACGAGTATCTCGACGGATTCAGCCGCAACTTCACAAGCTACAGGGTCGGTACCCATCGACATTATCGCTATCTCGCCCATGTGCCGAACATCCTGTTCTTCAACGAGGACGAGAAGGAACTGGGGCTTGTCAATTTACTCAAGGCGTACAATTTCACCATCGAGGAAAACGCCGCCAACGACGCGGAAGTGTCCCTCGATCCCGAGCTGCTCGGACGCGTCTTCGAGAACCTCCTCGCCGACTACAATGAAGAGACGCAGAAGTCGGCCCGGAACGCGACCGGTAGCTTCTATACACCGCGTGAGATCGTCGACTACCAGGTTGCCGAGTCGCTTGGCGCGTATCTGACTGCGGCGGCTGGGACAAATGGAGCGGATGGGGTACGCTCCTGTGCGGTCGTCATTCGCGATTTCGTGATCAACCGGGTGAAGCCCGCCGATGCCGAACTCTGCCGAAAGCTGGAAGAGGCGCTTCTCACAGTCAAGATCCTCGACCCCGCGTGCGGGTCGGGTGCGTATCCGATGGGGTGCCTCCTCAAAATCGTCGACCTCATTGACTGCCTGAGGGATGGCACATGCGATCACTACGCGCTCAAGCTCGAACTCATCGACAAGGCGATCTACGGCGTCGACATCCAGCCCATCGCCATGCTCATCACGAAGCTCAGGTTCTTCATTTCGCTCATCTGCGACCAGAAGGAGAT
>JAZUGW010000332.1:0-3313 GCA_045641465.1 Kiritimatiellia bacterium
TTTTTTTTGTAGAGGATGTAGATTGTCGGTGGCGGCTGCCTACTCCCAATCGGACAAAGCCAACCAACTGTCCGTTACCGCTCCAGGTCCTCCCCATACCCTGGAGCGGGTTTTTTTATCGGGTGAAAGGTGGTTGAGCGGAGGTAAAAGGGGATTGAAAGGGGATTAAAAGATGAAAAAGAGATTATCGTTGGCGATTTCTGCAATTATCTTCGCTTTCGCGGGAATTGCAGATGAGGGTGCGCTTCTGAGTGTGGTCGACGGGGGTGAGACGGCCTTCATCGAGGCGGGGACGGTGGCGTTCGCCGACCGGACCTTTACGATTACGCCAGCTTGTGCGGCCCGCCTGAAGGGAAAGGCCTTCTTCGTGCAGTCGATCGACGGCGGATTCCCTTTTGAGGTGCTCAAAGGGGGAACGCTCGAGGTGGTGACGCCAACGCCCGAAGCCGGGAAACATCTTTCTCAGGGACAGTCCCTTGCGGCGCTTGGCTTCGTCAAGGAACCGGGCCGCCCGTTCCAGGCTTTTGGCGATCACGCCTGCGATATTGCGGATGTGTGGAAAAAGTCCGTGAAAAAGGGCGAGAAGTTTAAATTTAACAAGTGGACGCTCGTTTGTGGCTTTGATCCTTCGAACCAACGGGGACAGACCCCCGAGGACAAGGCGCGGGCCGCCAAGATTCTCCCTTTTCTCAAAGGGACGCCGAGCGAGCATGAGGCGCCGCGTGATATTCTCGTGAATCTTCCCGATTATGTCGTTTTCGTGCCGAAACAGCCGCGTGCGACGGAATTGCGCGACGGCACGAAACCGGGTGACACCTATAACGACCATTTCCAGGTGATTTCCAACCCGTCCAACGGCTATTTGTACGCTTTCTGGACCCAGGCCTCGCGCGAGGCCGATGTCGACCAGCACATCGCCTTTTCGCGCAGTCTCGACCATGGCGTCACCTGGACCCCGCCGGTCATTCTCGCCGGATCGCCGTGTCGGAACCGTCCCGCCTTGCTCGCGAGCTGGCAGCAGCCGATGCTCGCGAAGAGCGGGCGACTCTATTGCTTCTGGAATCAGCAGACGACGAGCCGGGGGCCCCATTGCGGTCTGATGTTCGGGTCCTATTCGGACGACGACGGGGTGCATTGGAGCGCGCCGAAGCTCGTGCCGTTCACCGAACGGATGGACGCCGATCCCGCCGATCCCCTGATTCCCCCCAGCTGGTGCAATTGGCAGCGTCCGCTCCGTCTCGGCGAGAACGGACACTACTTCGTGGGTTGTTCGCGTCACGGCAAGGCCCCCTACGACGACCGCCACGGCTGCAAGATCGAATTCTGGGAATTTCTGAACATCGACGAGAATCCCGCCGTGGAAGATGTCAAGATCCGCTTCCTCTCGACAAACCGCGCCGCGCTCTCGGCGAAGGATCTCGAGCAGGCGGGTGGATTCCGCGCGCATGAACCGGCGATCGAGGAGGCCGCGCCGGTGAAATTGCCGGATGGACGCCTCTTCGCATTGATGCGTTCGTCGGTCGGATCCCCCGTGTGGTCGCAGAGTCGCGATGGCGGTCGCACCTGGAGCAAGCCGAAGATCCTGCGCGATGCGTCCGGCAAGCCGTTCCTGCATCCGCGCTCCCCGTGCCCGATGTACGACTGGAAGGGTCCGGAAGCGGGGAGCGGCATCTACTTCGCGCTCGTTCACCAGACCTTCAACTTCCAGGATCCGAAAAAGAACGCCTACCAGCATCGGGGGCCGCTCTATCTGATCGCCGGCACGTTCGACCCCACGGGTGAACAGCCCGTGAAGTTTTCAGAACCGAAACTCTTCGCGCCGCGCAAGGGCGGCAACTCGTTCTATACGAGCTACTGTCTGGTGGACGGGAAGGGCGTCCTCTGGTATAACGACAAGAAGTTCTATCTCTGCGGCCGCGTAATCGGTCCCGAATGGTTTGAAGATTGAAAAATGATCATTGGTAATCGGTCCGCGCGCGTGTCATTTGTCCCGCTCGCTGACCGATTACTTTTCTGCGTGAAAAATACGAAGTTGTATGGTACAATATCGGTGTTCCGTTGAGTTGGGGCGAGTGACCTTGCTCGGCGAAACAAGACATAGCTCGGGATTGGTCCAGAGAAAGGCGTGCACGTTGTCGCGGTCCTCTTCTTTGTGGCGGTTGTTGAGCGCTTAACAATTTGCGTGACTGCAAACTAACGTTTCGCTGAAAAGCCCTGGAAAGTTTTTCGACAAGAAACGACGAGTCGGCAGGAATGCGCCCCTTCCGGGGGCGTATTCCTTCCGCTTGTTTCCGAATTCTTGTCGGGCTTCTTCCAGGGCGCCCTCAGCGAAGTAAGAGATAGGCGTGGGATGCGTTCCCCGGTCTTTTTATCGTTCGTTCGCGGCGACGTGGCGAAAGGACGATGAGAAAGAATGGTGAACAGTAATCTGACGAGGGCGAAGAGCGCGAAGAATGACGAGTTCTACACGCAGTACGCGGACATTCAGAGAGAGGTCAACGCCTATCTCGAATACGATGAAAACGTCTTTCGTGGTAAGACAGTTCTTCTTCCCTGTGACGATCCGGAATGGAGCAATTTTACCAAGTTTTTCGCGCAGAATTTCGAGCTGTTCGGGTTGAAGAAACTCATTTCCACGAGTTACGCCATCGAGTCGAAGAATGTGAAGCAGTATTACCAGCCGTCGCTGTTCGAAACGGAATCGCCGAATTTCGACAAGAAGAAGACGCGAGTTCGAGGCAAGATATTTGTCCTCGACCATGACACGAACCGGAACGGGCGTATTGATATTGAAGATCTAGAATGGAACTATCTCGAAGGTGATGGCGATTTCCGTTCTGCCGAAGTGAAGATGCTCCGCGACGAAGCCGACATTATCGTCACGAATCCGCCGTTCTCGCTCTTCCGCGAGTTTCTGGTGTGGATTATTGAAACAGGCAAAAAGTTCTTGATATTGGGGAACAAGAATTGTGTGAAATACAAAGAAGTTTTCCCTCTGTTTGGTGATGATCGAATATGGACTGGTAAGACATCCTGGGCCGGTGGTATGTGGTTTGAGACAAAAGACGATGAGAATGTGGATCGGATCGTTGACGGCGTTAAAATGAAGAACGTCGCGTCGATATGGTTGACTAATCTTGAGCACGGACGTCGCCACCTACCACTTCAGTTGATGAGCGAACGGGACAACATCAAATTCTCGAAGCACAAGGAGATTCGCGGCGTTGGATATCAGCATTATGTGAACTATGATGCCATAGAAGTCCCCTATACGGATGCAATCCCGGACGACTATCAAGTCGGATCGTAGCCA
>JAZUGW010000333.1:0-8350 GCA_045641465.1 Kiritimatiellia bacterium
TGTCCCCATGTTCCAGCCCCGGGGCCTGTCCCCACGCCCCACCCCCGGGGACGAACAGCACGGGTGCCGGTTTTGCCACAACGGTACCCTGAGGGGCCCCGGGGCCTGTCCCCACGTCCCAGCCCGGGGGGCCTGTCCCCATTGCTATCCCAGCCCAGGGGGCTGTCCCCGTTTCCATCCGCCGATCCGCCAGATCATGGTTCGGGATCGGTCCCACGCCGAAGTCTCGCCAGGCTTGGGCTGTGTTTCGGCCCCCGGGGCCTGTCCCCCTGGCGTCCGCCGAAGGGGTCTGTCCCCACGTCCCAGCCCAGGGGCCTGTCCCCATTGCCATCCGCCGATCCGCCAGACTATGGTTCGGGACCGGTCCCACGCCGAAGTCTCACCGGACAGAAAGGGGACTGCCCCCATTGCCATCCGCCGATCCGCCAGACTATGGTTCGGGACCGGTCCCACGCCGAAATCTCGTCGGACAGAAAGGGGTCTGTCCCCATTGCCATCCGCCGATCCGCCAGACTATGGTTCGGGACCGGTCCCACGCCGAAGTCTCACCGGGCTTGGGTGATGTGTCGGCAGAAGGTGCCTGTCGTTTGGGCGCGATTTTAAATTTTAAATTTTACTTTCTTACGCTTGACGGTAGGATCTGTTTTTTGTATTATATAGGTGCTTCGGGGAGAAATCCCGAAGGCAGGAGTGGCGCTGGAAGGCGTCGCTCTGATTGTAGATTTTACATCTCAAAGGCCGATTTGTTTGAAGGAATGTAGGAGTTTCGATAACAGGCAATCGGATGTTTGGGGTGCGCCCGCTTGGGTGCATCAATCCATTCGTCTTGGTTTCCTGTTACGGTATCCTACAACCTCTTCAAGAAGTCAAGAAGTGTGCGATGAAGTGCACCCCTCTTTTTTTCTTGGGAGAGATCCTGTGGACATATCTTTTGAGTTTGTTCAGGATGAAAAGGAACAGTTCAGAGAGTGGAAGAGGGGCATATGACGGGTTTTGATTCAATTACAATGAGTTTGCGAACCGAGAATTAATGGTTGCCGGAGTTTTACAAGAAGGAAGCTCGCGACAACGTTAAAGTGAGTGTTCGAAAAAAGGATCTATGTAATGCTGGATCGATTCGCGTCAAAATGTACACTTATTGGTGAGGTGCCAAAGGATGTCGTTCCGACGGTTTTTGTCCTATCACCAGAATCAATCCCATAAAACCTATCTGACCTATACAGCGATCAATCCCATAAAGCCTATAGAACCTATCACAAGAGATCGGTCCCATCAGTCCCATCCGTCCCATCTGTCCTAAAAACAAAAAATAGGCACCTTGCATTGCATGATGAGCGCCTTAATTTTTTCGCTAGGACAGATAGGACGGATAGGACGGATGGGACCGATTCGTTTTTGTTTCTGGATTGATAGGAAAGATGGGATTGATTCAGATAGGTCCTATAGGATTGGCATAGGATTGATTTTCATAATTGAGTCTCAGAACTGTGAATGAGTAATTTTCTTACAAATTTTCTGTTGATTTTAGAAACTGTTTGCTTATCTATTTGTGAAAGGATAAAAATATGAACGATTCTCAATCTGTTAAAAATGAACGTCGCATTCGGACTGGTGGTTATCGTGCGCTAGCTGCTTTTCAACTAGCGACTATCATATATGATGCAACAGTGGAATTCTGTAACGACTTTATAGACCCAAAGTCACGACTGGTAGATCAAATGGTACAAGCGGCTCGTTCTGGGCGGCAGAATATTGCAGAAGGATCTAGGACGGGAAGTACGAATTTGTCGGCGGAAAGGCATTTGACAAATGTTGCAAGAGCATCATTAGAAGAACTATTGTTGGATTATGAGGATTATTTACGACAGAAACAACTACCTCAATGGAATATAGTTTCCAGTGAAGCGGCAAATGTAAGGATGGTTTGGAATGACCATTATCAAGAAGAAAATAGGGTTACTTCAATTCAAACAGAATGTAATTGGCGCGCGATAGATGATGAACACCGGAAATGGTATGACAAATGGCTGAACCATAGTGTCCCTGCTGCGGTAAAAGCTAATGCGTTAATTTGCCTTATCCATCAGGCAAACTATCGGCTTGATTTAATGTTATTCCCCAAAGGGACTATAGAAAATAAAATAAGCGTCCCTTTGTCTTGTGGTGTCTGCGGTTCTCCGATAGTGATTCGAACAGTAAAAAATGGGCCAAGGGCAGGACAGAAATTCTGGGGGTGTTCACGATATCCCAAATGCACATGGTCGCAGCCATGTAAACAAGAATAGGTGAGAAGTACCAGTTTCGTACTTCTCACCCAATACTTGATAGTTTGAGTATGGACTTATCAATTATACGGAAGTCGCCGAAATGGAAAGTCCATTCATACGTCTTTTGAATGTTGAAGGCGAAAATCCGCACAAATGCGAAGCTTCTGTAAGTGAAAGTTCATTATGACAGACACGTTCGACCAATTCCTGAAAATTGTCAGGCGTAGAAACTCTGGGTCGCCCGAATTTAACACCGCGTAGATGTGCAGCGGCAATTCCTTCCCGTTGTCTGGAACGAATATTCTCTCGTTCCATTTGGGCCACATATGCAAGGATTTGAAGGAATAAATCAGTAATGAATTCCTCGGTGAATCCTCTGTTGTGGGTGGTGTCAAGAAGAGGAATGTCAAGCACGCGGATATGGATGCCATGTTTCTTGGACAAGTTACGCCATACTTCCTGTATTTCGTCATAATTTCGTCCGAGTCTATCAAGGCTCGTAACAATCAATTGGTCACCCTTCCGTAAACGACGGACGAGTCTCTTCCACGAAGGGCGATTGAAATCTTTCCCAGATTTGTGATCCACAAATATATGGGATGTCAAAACGCCTGCTCGTTGAAGTGAAAGTAGTTGACGATCTTCGTTTTGATAGGTAGATGATACGCGCGCATATCCATAAATCTCGGAAGGAGATATTTGTGGTGCATTTATTCGCTCTGTTTCTGGACTATTCATTGTACAGCCTTTCTTTTTGATCTTCTGATATTGCCACCAATGGCGCGAATATGATATACTTTTGAGCGTCCAATAAGTGTACATTTTGAAAGGAAATTTAGTATGCATAAATTGTTGATCCTCGCGGTTGCGGCGTTCGTTTGTTCGGGCGCTTTTGGTGAGTCCATTTTTAAGTTTGGCAACAAGCAGGCGAAGCCTGCGGCCAAGCAGCAGACAGTCGCGAAACCGACTGCCGCAAAGGCCAAGACAACGGCTGCAAAAAAGCCCGAGGCGGCCAAGCCGGTCGCGAAGACCGAAACAAAGAAGGCCGATGTCGCGAAGACTGAAGTAAAGAAGACCGATACTGCGAAGGCCGAGGCGAAGAAGCCTACGACCGACAAGGCCGTCTCCCACCAGTGCAAGGGACGTACGCTTGATGGCGAACGCTGCAAGCGCGCGGCATTGGAGGGCAAAGAGTACTGCGCCCAGCACGCCGACCAGGCGACGAAGACCCAGTGCAAGTCCCTTACCGAAGAGGGTAAGCAGTGCACGCGCCATGCGCTTCCGCACGGACTCTTCTGCGCCCAGCACGAGAAGTTCAAAAAGCTCGCCGATCCGAAGAAGGACCTCGGACAGTGCCGCGCACTTACCGAAAACGGCAAGCAGTGCACGCGTAAGGCGGGTCCGGGTTGGCGCTATTGCGAACAGCATCGCAAGTAAGTTTTTCATGCGGAACGGTGAGGACTCCTGATGCGTCTCGGTCTCACCGATCGACGCCGTCTGCCGAAGCGCCTCGCGCTTCTGGCAGGCGTGTTTTTTTGTTCGTTCTCTGTTTCGGCGATCGAATTGCGCGTTGATCGTGGCGTTCAACTCGACCTCTCGAGCATCTTCTCGACGCAGCTTGGCACGACTCTCGTGGACGAAAGCGGCTATGACGGTCTTCGCTCTGCGACGGAGAAATATGTCGCGCTGGAATTGGCGACAGATGCTCCCGAGCAGACGTTGGACGTTCCTCGGCATTCTTCGACCAATGAGACGCGAGATGCGGCTGCGGATGTGAAAACTGTTGGACAACCTCAGGCACGCGAGCGTGCGTCCGAGGCCTGTACGAGTCTTCGTCCCGAACGGCTGATCGTCGATTCGCGCACGTATCGCGTGGTCGGCGTACTCGCGCGTTCTCCCGTCTTCCCCACGCCCACGGCGGCGGACGCCTATTTCAACCGGTGTCTTCGTGCCGTTCTCGCAACGCAGTGTCAAGGCCGCCCAATGACGCGACTCGTCAACGGTTTTGCCGTACGCTTTCCGAGTTCCGCCGGTGAACGCATTTTTACCTGTGAACGCAACACGCTCGATGGAACGGGACGTACCCAGTTCGCACTCGCCGTCGTCGATGCGCAGTCGGGACTCGCCGCCTTGAAGTCCGCACGTGTTCAGAAGACTGTTCAATCCCGTTCGACCCTATCCCGTTCTTCCTCAAACTGAAAAATGAAAATGAAGAGAATCTTTGTCCTGTTAGTCTTTTCTTTGCTCGCGTCTTTCGCCTGGAGCGAGGTGATCGCGCATCGCCATGTCGCCTTTCGCAACGGTTATCCGGAGCCGCTTCACGTGACGAAAGACGAGGCCGATGGATGGCGTGTGGCCATGCGTAACTTCAGGCAGATCGAAGGGCGGGTTGTTCGCGTGTCGGACGGCGACACGGTGACGGTGCTCGATGCGGCGAAGACACAGCACAAGATCCGCCTGCTGGACATCGATGCGCCCGAAAGCAAGCAGGCGTTTGGACAGAAATGCCGCGAGCACCTCGCCTCCTTCATCGCGGGGCAGGCCGTACGCGTGACCTGGAAGGAGAAGGACCAGTACGGACGCATTCTCGGAACCATCTGGGTTCAGCAGTTCGCTGCGAAGAACGAAGGTGCGCCCTCGTGGCTCAATGTCAATCTCCAGATGGTGAAAGACGGTTATGCGTGGGCCTACCGTTATACGAAAACACCTGCGTATCTGGCGGCGATGCGTGAGGCCAAAGCTGCGAAGCGCGGCCTCTGGATCGATCCCAACGCGCAGGACCCATGGGCCTTCCGCAAGGCCAAACGCGATGTGCAAAAGGCCAAGAAACAGGGCCTGATTCCATCTCACCTGTAAGATCGTGGACTGCTGAATCGTGTCTAGGATGTGAGAGAGGAGAAATGAAAATGACGCTGGAAGAAATCGATTCGTTGAAGAAACAATACTGTGCGATCCTGCTCGGTACGCAACGCCCGGGCATGGAGAATGTGCTGACACAACTGGAGGCCTTGGGGTTCTTTTCGGCACCGGCGTCGACGCGCTTCCATGGTGCGGAACCCGGCGGGTTGCTTCTGCATTCGCTCAACGTCTATCAGGAGGCGGTTGTGATCCGTATGATGCAGATCAAATTCCGCCCCGAAATCGAGGCGCAGGTGCCCGAGGCGAGCGTGGCGATTGCCGCCCTGTTGCATGACGTCTGCAAAGCGGAAGTCTACCGTCAGGAAATCCGGCATCGCAAGAACGCCAACGGCAAATGGGAAGACTATCTGGGGTATACGGCCGACTATTCGTCCTTCCCGATGGGACACGGCGAGAAGAGCGTCGTTCAGCTTCTGCGATGGGGGCTTGACCTGACTGACGCCGAGATGCTCGCCATTCGGTGGCATATGGGTGCATTCAATCTGCCGTTCCATTGCGCGGAAGAGAGCAACAGCCTTTCGTCCGCCAAAGAGAAGTCGCCTCTTGTGTCGATCATTTCGGCGGCCGACGAGCTCGCCACCTATCTGCTCGAAAATCGCGAAGGCAAGAAATAAGCACCCTCATCGAATGTCCCACCAGGAAGGAAAACGAACATGCCGACGATTGAAATCAACGCGAATGCCGTTCCTCACGACGATCAGACGCGGATTGCCGTTCTCGAGGCCAAGCTGAGCCGACTGCGGGAGGAATACAATAACTTGAAGTGCGCGCAGACCAAGCAGAACACACGCGACATGCGCGCTCAGCAGGTCATTCGCAATCTGTCGCCGCTGATGGACCTCTTCGGCGCGTTGGAAGAGCGCTTGGCGAATGCCCAGCGCGAGATCCTCGACGTGGCCAATGGCCATGCGGAGACGAAAAGCCTCTTTGCCACGGCGGAGGTCCTTGGCAAACTCGTTCCGCGCGTGCACCGCATGGCCAGCGAACTTACGCTCGACCCAACCGAAACGCGCTGACTTATGGTATAATGTACAGACCGTTGCCAAGGGGTGACGGAGGTCGATGTGCCAAAGAGGAACGGCGCGCGAATGATCGGTTAACAAGCAGGAGAGATTATGAAGAAGACATTACTCGTCATCGGGTTCGCGATGGCCGCTCTGGACATCTGGTCCGCGCCGGCGGTCTCCAGCAAGGGTGACGGCACGCAGACACTCGCCAACGGACTCGTCTCCGTGGTATTCAATGTCGAAAAGGGTACGTTCACCATTCGCGACGCGAAGGGACAGGTGCGCCTGTCGGACGCGGGCGTGGGCGCGACCTCGGTTCTGCGCGGGGCGCATTTCAGCGTCGCGGAAAGTGCGGTGAGCGATGCGTTCGGCCATGGTGTTCGCCTCACTTTCACCGTGCGGGACGATTCCATCGGCGCACGCTGGAGTTTCTACGACGCCGGCTACCAGTACGCGCACAGCATGAATGGTCCGGCGCCTGTTTACACCTACACGCTTTACGATGACAATCCGGCGCTCGTGGCGTCCTTCGGCATGAAGACGCCGAAATGGTATCGTCACCGTCTGCGCGAGGCCACCGTGCTGCGTGGCGGCCGCTGGTTCGCAGACAAGCGGGACAAGATCACCGAGGCGCGCACCATCAACAGTGCCGCCGGCGCCGAACCGGCTCACCTGCTGGACGGTCTGACGCGTCTGAGCGCCAACGGCGTGCTGTGGACTGGTCTCGTGGACGGACAGCGCCGTACGCTTGTCGCGGGTGGCCTTCAATACGATGCCTTCGGCAAGTACGCCGAACTGGTCGATGGCGCGCTCACGCTCTACGCCAAGGACGAAGTGGGCGTGCTCCTTGATCCGCCCAGCGAGGTCGTCTTCGCGCGCGACACGTTCTACATCGACGCCGTGACGGACGATCCGTTCGTCTCCGCCGAGACCTATGGACGCGCGATGCGCAAGGTGAACGGCTGCGACCCGAACGTCTACGATTTCCCGCTCCTGTGCGGTTGGGCCGTAGGTGCGCTGAGCCACCTCGGCAACATCAACAATTCGCCGGCGCTCGTTCACGAGCTCGACCTTGCCAACGAGAAGGGATTCACTAAGTATTCCAAGGTGGGCGTGCGCCTCGAACCCGACTACTATTGCTACGGTTCGAACGGCAACACGGAGCAGGGTTGGTACGATGATGCGCATTGGTCGAAATACGGACACCTCCGCGCGCCCTACGACACCTTTGCCAAATGGTGCGCCGCGTTGAAGGAGCGCCACGGCATCCCCTACACCTACTTCCAGGTGGGCATGCCGAGCCATGACTTCGAACGCCAGCATGCCGATTGGATGCTCTTCAACTCCTGCGAGGGTACGGAAAAGAAGCACATGCACCACCAGCCGTTCGTCAGCTACGACATGACCGATCCGCGTATGGCCGATCACATGCTCACGATGTGGAAGCGTCTGCGCAAGGACGGCATGTGCGGCATCAAGTTCGATTACCCCGAAACGGGGTATCGCATGGAGGGCGGTTTCGACGACATCCATGCGGGCGCCGTGCAGGTGTACCGCAAGTATTTTGCGCTTGCGCGCGAAGGACTCGGCAAGGAGGCCTTCCTTGACGAGCGCAACCTTGGCGAGAGCGGACGCCCCTGTCTCGATGCGACGGCAGGCATCGTTGACACGCAGCGCACCTGGAGCGATTCGAACAAGTTCGATCCGCGCATGATCACCACGGATGGCCTCCGCTGGTTCAAGATGCGTACGGTGTTCAACTACTATCCCGACTCGAAGGCTATTCACGGCATCAACGCGAATGTGCGCCGTTCGCTTCTCACGACGGTCTATCTCACGAGCGGACGCCTGGAGCTCGCGACGAGCTTCCGCCTCTTCACGCCCGAAATGACGCGCGATCTTTCGCGCCTCTATCCGGAATACCGCGAACCGTTCGCGGCGCGTCCGATCGATGCCTTTGTTCCGGGAACGGTGAATCCGCGTGTCTACGATCTCGAGCTTTCGAAGGACTGGCATCAGGTGATGCTGTTCAATCCGGGACCGAAACGCGATGTCGTGAAGACGGCGCTCTGCGGCGACCGGGCGAAGGATGGTGCGCTCGGACTTGATCCGGCGGCGAAGTGGCGCGTCCATTCGTTCTGGGACGACCAGTATTTC
>JAZUGW010000334.1:0-3946 GCA_045641465.1 Kiritimatiellia bacterium
TTTAGCGATCCCGACGGGAACAATGTCGGCGAGATCACCCGCGTTTCCAACGCGTTTGGTTCGTTCTCGGGGGAATTTGTCATTCCGCGAGGCCGTTTGACGGGTAGCTATCATCTTGATGCGACGTTTTGCGACGAGGATGAGGAAGCGCTTGTCGGCGAACTTGAGATCGATGTCGAGGCGTACCAACGTCCGAAGTTCGCGGCGACGATCCGTCCCGTCAAGGACGCGAAGTTCGGCGTCGAAACTCGGGTGACGGGATTCGCAAAGACCTTTACCGGACTTCCAGTGCCGAATGCCAAGGTTGAATGGCGGGTGCTGCGATCGATCTATTCCGGCGATTCGTATTCTGCCGAGAGTGTGACAATTGCCCGGGGGACGGTTCAGACAGATGAAAACGGCGAATTCTCATTCGTTTTCACGCCCACCGCGACGAGACCGGAGAAATCCAAAGACGATCTGGTTTTTGTTTTTGACCTTTCGGCTGAAGTGACGGATCGTACAGGCGAAACGCATGAGACGGAGACGTGCGACTTTAGAATCGCCGACATACCTTGGAAGGCTTCGATTGAGTTTCAGTCCGAGGAGGGATGGATCACGCAGACGACCCCGACGAAACTAGCGGTTTGGCTCCAAACGCGCAACGACGAACCAGTCGTCCATGCCCGAGGAACGGTCGAAATATTCGCCCTGAAGGGGCCGGATCGGGTGGTGCGCGCACCTGCACCGACGCCCTCGAGCTGGTGTAGTTGGGAGGGGTCGGAGGAGAAGCTCTGGGATGTGACGCAATGGCCGACGGATCGCCGGGTGGCGGTGTTTGAGGTGATTACGGATGCCAAGGGTAAGCTCGTGGTGGAAACCGGCACTTTGCCGGTCGGGGTCTATCAAGCTCTCTACAAGTCGATTGCCCCGAATGGCAAAGAGGTTTGGGACACGTTGACTTGGTGCGTGATCGATCCG
The DNA here is from genome assembly GCA_045641465.1 of Kiritimatiellia bacterium. Taxonomy (GTDB): domain Bacteria; phylum Verrucomicrobiota; class Kiritimatiellia; order RFP12; family UBA1067; genus RUG572. Next base: position 961 of record JAZUGW010000334.1, read on the forward strand.
AAGGCGAAGACTTACGCGATTCGCGAACCCAACTATGTCCGCCTGGAGCGGCCCATGGTGAAGATCGGTGAGACGGCGCGGCTCTTCTGGGGGAGCGGCTACGACGATGTGTGGTGCCGGACCATCGTGCGGCGAGGACAAAAGATACTGCTTGACGAGGTTCGCACGAACACGGCGTTTTGCGTGGAGGTACCGGTGACGGCGGACCTTGCCGGCTCGCTTTCCTTCGAGACGATCTGCGTGCGTGAGAACCGGTTGCTGCAAGAGACGCGACACGTCTACGTGCCGCGTCCCAACCGCAACCTCACGATTGAGCGTTCGCATCTGACATCGAAGTTGATGCCGGGTACTGAGGAGACCTGGACTCTGACCGTACGCGGCGCCGAAACGAACGACGTGCGTCCAGGCGTGGAGTTGCTGGCGTTTCTCTACGACCGGTCGCTTGATGCGTTGGATGAGTTTGGCCCTTACACGTTGTGCTCGCCTTTTGCGCATGATGAAAATCCGCTGACCCTCACGCCGAATTGGGGGTTTGCCAATTCCATGGGAATTTTCCATTTATGGGAGAGCGTTAGGTCGAACGTCCCCCGCAGGTACTGGGAAGGTTTCGAGCTTTGGAACACGGCTCCATCGGCTTTTTTCATGCGGTTTCGCGAAAGTCACATAGATTACTTGAAGGAATCGGGAGATTTCGGCGATGGTGATGGCCCTGATCAGAAGAAGGTGATTACGCTGCCTGGCGAGTCGAATATCCAGTCCGAAGGCGCGGCTTATAGGCCATCTCCTCAGAAGGTAATTGGCGGCGAACCGCCGCCGGTCACGATGCGGAAGAATCTGAACGAGACGGCATTCTTTCTGCCGCATCTCATCACCGATGAAAAGGGCTCGGTGACCTTTTCGTTCAAAGTGCCCGAAGCGCTGACGGGCTGGAAGTTCATGGTCCTCGCGCACGACGCGCAGCTACGTGCGGGTGTGCTTATGGATACGACGATCGTGACGACAAAGCCGCTGATGGTCGAGCCGATTGCGCCCCGGTTTGTACGCGAGGGTGATCGACTGGCCTTCCCTGTGAAAGTGACGAATCGCGAAAATGTTCCCCAGGCCGGCACGGCCACTCTGGACTTCTTCGATGCGGCGACCGACAAGCCGCGTGTGCTGGGCGGCGGTGCGACTTCGCAGGCGTTCACGCTGGGCCCCAACGAATCGAAGACGCTCATGTTCGATCTCGTGATTCCCGACGGTTGCCCCGACTTGCGCTATGTCGCGGCGGCGAAGGGCGCGAATTTCTCGGACGGCGAGGAAGGAAAGCTGCCCGTTCTTTCCAAGCGTCTCCTGGTGCGGGCGTCACTGCCGATCCAGATCGCGCAGGCGGGGATGAAAACGGCCACGTTCAAGGAATTGGCGGCGAGTGCGGCATCGCCCACGTTGAAGCACGTCGAGCTCGCCGTGAACGTCGTGGGCGATCCTGCGTGGCATGCGTTCCTCGCGTTGCCGTCGCTCAAGGAGTCGTCGCACGAGAGTCTCGAGCGGGTGTTCAGCCGGTTCTACGCGAATGAGGTGGCGCAGCATCTCGTACGGTCGCGTCCCGATTTCAAGGCGGCGGTAAAACGAGTGTTTGGCGATCAGTTCGAGTCCAGGCGCTTCGCCCTCGAACAGCTCAAGCAACTTGAACAAAACATCAAAGAAGACGGCGAAGAGGGCTGTTTGTTGCCGTGGTTCCCTGGTGGACCGAAAGACACTTGGGTGTCGATGTACATTCTCACCGGGTTTGCCCGACTTGATCGTTTGGTGGGCGATTCAACTCGGGTGCCCAAGCCGGATGATATGGAGTTGGTGCAAAATGGTGTGAATGGCGCGATGGCGCGCCATGTCGAGGTCCGCAAGGCTGTGTGCCGGCAACGCAAAACCGAATTCGTCCCCGACTCGTTGGAACTGCATTGGCTTTATCTCCTGTCGTTCACGGGTGCGAAGGCGGATCCAGCGCCGTTTTTGCTTGCCCGCTTGCGCGAGACGTGGACGCGCCTGGACCTCGCCGGCACGGCGATGGCGGCGATTGTCCTCGCACGCCAGCCGGCGAAGGGCGACCAGGCACTGGCGCGCACGATGGTGCAGTCCCTCAAAGAACGCGCCGTACGCAGCGAGGAATTCGGGCTCTCCTGGAAGCGTGCGCACGACTTCGGCGGTTCGCCTTTTGCGACGTCCGTGAGCGACCAGACGTTCGCGATGGAGGCGTTCCTCGAAGTCACGCCGGAAGACGTCGCGTCGTACAAGGCGGCGCGTCAGTGGTTGCTCGAGCAGAAGCGCACGCAGAACTGGCCTACGTCTGTCTCGACCGTCGATGCGATCTATGCGATTCTGCGCGGGGTGGGTTCGGCTGCGTCGGTGGCGAAGAATGACGACGTCGTGACGGTTTCGCTTGGCGGCGTCGAGGTGCCGCGCAAGGCCGTCGAGGCCGATACGGGGTTCTACGAATATCGGGTGCCGCGTGAAAAGATCACGGCGAAGCTTGGCGAGGTCGCCGTCTCGCGGAAGACGGATGCGCTCGGATGGGTGTCCGTCAACTGGACGTATCTCGAAGACGCGGCGAAGGTCCGTGCGTTTGAACAGGCCGGGCTCGGGGTGACGAAGACCTACTACAAGAAGGCGCGGCTGGACGGCAAGGAGTGTCTGGTGGCGCTCAACGGCGGCGAGCGGCTGGAACCGGGCGATGAACTCGTTGCGCGACTGGTCCTGGATTCGAATCGGCTCTACGAGTATGTGCATCTGCGGGATGAACGACCGGCCACCGCCGAACCGGTGGACGTGCAGTCGCACTATCACTGGCAGGGTGGCCTCGGGTTCTATCAGGCGACGGGCGATACGGCGATGGACTACTACATCGACCAGCTGCCGCAGGGGCGGTTCGTCCTCGAAACGTCCTACCGCGTGCGTGAACGTGGTACATTCACCTCGGGCCTCGCTTCAGTACAATGCCTGTACGCACCCG
>JAZUGW010000335.1:0-2929 GCA_045641465.1 Kiritimatiellia bacterium
GGCTCGCCTTTTCGTCCTGCTGGGCTTCTGCACCTCGGTCGCCCTCGGCACAGCCAGCATTCCTATCAGTATGTCGTTTTCTTTACTGAGTAGATTCCTTTCATTCTACAAGTTCAGCCAAGCTTTGCTTGGCGCACCATGTTTTACTCCTAAATTCTCCTACAACATACACTCTTCTTGACATTTCCTGTCGTGGCTTATTTCGCCAAGATTTCCAGATAGCCGGAGGGCGGCACCGCGAGGCGCGCGGGACCGGCCGCGACTTCGCGACGAGCGGTTTCCTTGCCCCAGGTGTCGCGCGCGACGACCGTCGCCGCACCGCCGAGATCCACCATGAGCGAATCGGCCTCGGTGGCGTTGAGGATGTAGACCGTGCGGTCAAGCGGACCCGTCTTCACCGCGATTTCGGCGGCGTAGACGCCAAAGATGCGCTCCTTCGCGTCCTCGCCTTCCAACAGCGGGTAATTGAGTTCAGGATGGTAGGCACGGAACTTCCCGCGCTGCAACGCCCCGACATGGGCCGCGCCGAACCGGCTCCAGTGGCCGATCATCTCGACGTGCTTCGCGTCCAACCCTGCGAACTTCATCGAGTACTGCACCGTGCCGAACATGCACGAGAGCACGTTCAGCGCCGCCGCCTCGGGCGTGTCGGAGGGATGCCATTCCAGCATATCCGCATGCACTGCGGTGGTACCGGAGGTGAGGCGGAGATTGACGATGCCGGTGCGGTTGCGCTGGGGATCGGCAGGGCAATCCCCGACGCGCAGCATGTTGGCGCCAGCGCGGATGGACGGCCCGATGTAGGCCTGGCGGTACTCGATGAGGATGTCGGGCTTGATCGCCTTGAGACGCGCATAGACGTCGGCCAGCAGCTTCTCCGTCGCCGCGGTCACGCTCTTGAAGTCGCGGCCCTTGAAATTGTTCTTGAGCGCGGGGTCTTTGCCGGACGTGTGAATCGAATCGATGAAGTCGAGCTTGAGTCCGTCGATGTCCCATTCGCGCACCGCCTTCTCGTAGGTGCCGATGAGGAACTCGCGCACTTCGGGGAAACGCGGATCGAGGCAGTTCGTGGAGAGCCGGTCGTTGTGGTAGAGGTACTTGCCCTTGAACCGCGTGAGGTTCTCGCTCTTGTCGCCGACGAACGGCACCGAGTACCAGAGCATGTACTTCATGCCGCAGGCGTGTACCTTCGCGACATGCGCCTTCATGTCGGGGAAGCGGCGCTTCGACACCTTCCAGTCGCCGCAGAAGGCGTAACCGCGATTGGTGTCTTCGGTCTGCCAGCCGTCGTCGACGATGAGCGTCTTCATGCCCATCTTCGAGGCGATGGCACATTCGCGTTCGATGTCCTGGGCGAACACATTCTGGTGGAAGTTGTACCAGGTGGAGTAGAGCGGCGCGAAGGCGGCCTCGGGGACGAACGCCGGCTTGCGGCCGGAAACCGCGGTCATCCAGTCCGCGCCCTCGCGCACCGCATCGCTCCAGAACACGTCGCGCGAATCGATGCGGAGCTTCGCCAGCACATGGCGGCGGCGGGCGATCTTCTGATCGTAGAAATGGAAGGCGTAGTACAGGCGGTTGTCCTCCTCGCGCACCGCCCCGCGCATCACCAGCGGTTCGGAGCTTTCAGAACACGCGAAGGTGAAGCGGTTACGGTTACCGGCCGAATAGCAGGCGCAGATCGGCATCCACGAGCGGAAGTCGGTCGTGGCGATTACGCCCACCGGCGCGCGGAGATCCCAGTACATGCCGAATCCGTCGCGATTGGACGACGGCTTCCAGCGTCCGACCGTATCACGCTTGGGGAAATTGAAGGCAAGATTGAACGCGGCGGGAAAATCCTCCTGGTCTTTCGTCATCTCGACCACGGCGTACTCGACACCGCCTTCGGTCTCACGTCGGAAATCGACCTTCCAGTCGCCGCGCTCCCGCGCCATGAGCGTAATCGGTCCCACGGAAAAACCATCCACGACAATATCGGGAGCTCCCGCTGCGGCGGCCAGTCCGCACATCGCCAACGCCAACGCCACACTCAGTCCTGCGGCCAAGGACATCTTTCCAGACATCATGTTCTTTGTTCCTCTACTTTTTACAGTTCGACTGTCATTTTAATTTCTTTGTTTCATCATGATTGGACAACAGAACGTCGAGACGTCCAAAAGTGTCGCGGCGGGCGACTTCGCGACCGTCGACCTTCACCGTGAGGCCGCCGTGGTTCCGATGCCAACGCACCGAGATCTCATGACCGCGATAGCGCAAGTGGTCAAGGATGAAGTAGTCCCACGTCTCGGGGCAGAGCGGATCGACCGTGAAGCCCTTCGCGCCGTTCGGCTGAAAGCCGACGAGACCCGAGATCACCAGGTCGCAGAACGCCGAGTGGTTGTAGTCCTTGCCGCGTTCACGCGCGAAGCGCATCTTCTGCTTCACGATGACCGTGCGCGCGATCCAGTCGCGGCGGTCGGGATTGAGGTTCTCGTCGATCCACGGCTTCATTACACCTCCCGCCGTCATGCAACGATGCTGTTCCGCATACTGCCACATGAGGAACGGGAAGTTGCTCGCCGCACGTACCTGCGCATCTTTCGTCGCATGCAGGTCGTTCATGTACGCCGTAAGCGCCACCGTCGTCGAGAACGGCCACGACGGACCGTTCCACTGGCATTCGTGGCCCTTGTAGGCGAGCGCGAATCCAGGCGCTCGGCGTTCAGGGAAGGTGAGTCCGTAGCGCGCCGCGAAGCCCTTCGGGTCGGCGAGCTGCGCCCAGTCGGCCTTATGCCCCGCGGTCGGTACGCCGAAGTACCAGGGCGCGTAGCCGTGCAATTCGCGCACCGTGCCCTTCTTGCCTTCTTTCGTCGCCGTCGTGTAGAAACCGACGTCGGGATTCCAACAGTGTTCGTCGATCGACTTCGCAACCACCGCCGCCTTGGTG
>JAZUGW010000336.1:0-11489 GCA_045641465.1 Kiritimatiellia bacterium
ATGTCGTCGTTGTACTCGTTCTTCAGGAAGTCGGGATGCCGTTGCGTGAACGCGTCGTAGAAGCGCGTCATCAACGTGCGCGTCCGCGTCGTACGGAAGAGTCGGTCCGCATCGATGAGCATGTCCCAGGCATGGGCGGCGAACCAGAAATCAAACGGTTTATTCCGATCTTTGTGCCGCCGGAGAAAGGATTTCTCCTCAACCCAATACGCCTTCAGAAATGCATCGAACGCCGCTTGGGCGCGTGCGCGGGGCGTGAGCGCGGCCAGGGCCGCAGGCCCCCACTGGCGGGACCCCGCACGCGCGAATCCGGTCACGGCGATTTTTCCGGACGGATAGACGGCGACTTCCGCATAGCTGTTCGTCGGACCTTCCACCATCGCCGGCAGCGTGTAATAGTTGACATTGTGCTCGAACGAAAATCCGCCGATGTGGTCGTGTCCCTGGAACACACCCTTCACTTTGCCGCTTGCCGCGAGGATCTTCTGCACGGCTTCGCCGTTCTGGATCCGATGATACGCACGCGCCTTCGAGTCGAGGCGCTGATGGACGAACACCAGAACAGGTTCCTTCGACGCCGCCAGTTCGCCCTTCAGCCAGGCGACTTCCTCCGGAGGGATGTTGCTGTCGATCCAATCCCAATTGCAGGGATGGCCCCGATAGTGCTCCATCTTCTTGTTGAAGTTTCCGTCCAGAACCAGACAGCGAATCCCGTTCGCGACAAAGGCATAGTAGCTTTTGCCGGATGCAATGCCGGTGTTCGAGAAGAGCGGCAGAATCTCGTCGTTGTTGAGGCAGTCGTTGTCGTGGTTGCCGAGCACGTGGTAGCGCGGACCCTTGAACGCCGCAAACGTCTCTTCGATCTCGCGTGCGAACTGCTTCGTGCCTTCGATCGACGCCTTACCCTGCTCACGCGCGAGATCCTTGAAGTCGCCGAGCTCGATCATGAAATCGACCTTGCGGGCGGTGAACACCTTCACGGCCTCGGCGAGTTTGGAACGGGAGTCGCGATAATGGCGCGTCCCGACAGTTTTCATATTGCCATAGTGCAAGTCCGTCACCACGCCAAAGCGCAGCACCGGCTTTTCCTTCGATTCCTCGACGCCCATGAGCGGCTGCAACAGCAACGCACCCACGCCCGCGACGAAAATTCTTCTCGGCAAGATCGTTTTCATGCACCCATTATACCAAATTTCCCGAACCCTGACGAGAGTTCTTGAAAATCCGTCGGGGGCGTTAGCGGAAGAGGCCGAGGAACAGGTAGACGAGTAGCGACAGGCAACCCGCCAAGGCCGCGTAGGGAATTTGCGTCATGACGTGGCTCATGTGCTTGCACTGGGCGCCCGTCGATGCAAGAATCGTCGTGTCCGAAATCGGCGAGCAATGGTCGCCCATCACGCTGCCGGCCAATGTCGCCGCAAGCGTGAGCGTGGCCGCCGACGGATCGACTGCCACCGAGACGGACATGCCGATGGGTACGAGAATGCCGATTGCGCCCCAGCTTGCACCTGTCGCAAACGCAAAGATCGCAGCCAAAATGAACATCGCCGCCGGCAGGAGCGCGAGGGACATCTTTGCGGCCACCAGCGCCGAGGCGATATACCGTCCAGTCCCCAGCATGTCGTTGCAGACGGCCGAGATCCCCCACGCGAGCGCCAACAGCACAAGCGCCGGCACCATCGTCTTGATGCCAAATAACACGGATGCCGCGAACTGGTGATAATCGATCACACGTCGCGGCACGAGGAAGAAAAACGAAACGACAAGCGCCAACAAGGCGGCCAGTGAAAGCGCAGGGCCAGGCTCATACTTCGCGAGGAGCCACACGGAAAATCCAATCAACGCAAAAATCGGCACAAGCAGATCATAGACCGTTCCCCGCTCGGACTCCGGCACAGGCTCCAACCCTTCACGCATCACCACTTCGGCGCCCACATCGCGATGACGATGCGAGGACTTCTCCATCCGACGCATGAGGCCATAGTCGCCCTTGGGACGCAACGCGATGTAGAACAGCATCAGAATCGAGAAGATGGCATAGAAGTTGAGCCCCGCCGCGCGCAGATACATCCCGAGTCCGTCGCCCTGCATTTCCTTCGGCAGGCAGCTGATCACGTAGGCGGCCCAAGAGGAAATCGGCGAGAGGATGCACACGGGTGCCGCCGTCGTGTCGATGATGTACGCGAGCTTCGTACGGGATATCTTGAACTTGTCCGTCACGGGCCGCATCACGGTACCGACCGTCAAGCAGTTGAAATAGTCGTCGATAAAGATGATCAGGCCGATGACGATCGTCATCAAGTTCACCGCGCGTTCGCTCTTCAAGCGCCGGAAGGCCCATTCGCCATACGCCTTCGCTCCGCCCGCCCGCGTCACCACGGCCACCAGAGCGCCCAGGAGACAGAGGAACACGACCATCGGCATGTTCTCGGCGAGCTTGCTCGCGAAAAGGTCCACCACCGATTTGAAGACGGCGAGCACGCCGGCCCCCGTAAACGCTGCATGAATCGCGGCACCGGTAAAGATGGCGGCCAGCAACGAGAGAACAATCTCGCGCGTAATCAGCGCGAGCACGACCGCCACCAAGGGCGGGAGAACCGACCAAAGGCCGTAGTTTTCCATAGGTGGCGGATATTATACTCTTTTCTGCGCACCGTGGCGCAAAAAATCTTTGAGAATAAATCGGGGGGACCTACTTGACAAGGTCGACCCAATCGAAGGACTTGAGCGCGCCGTTGACGATGTTCGAGAACGGGATGCTCTCCGAGATCTCGATGGACTTCGCCCAGGCATTCGGAGGACGCTTGAGCGTCACCGCCGTAACCACATCCGGATACGCGCCATGAGCCAGCGCCGCGGCAATGCAGATGCGTTCCACCGCGACGACCTCGGGTTGCTCGCCCGCAAGCTTCAGCGTCTTGACGATATTGCCAAGCTCTTCCGCCTGAACGGCCGGCAGGTTTTTGCCAAGCGAATACAGCAGCACGGCGTTTTCCTCGTCCTCATAGCGACTGCCGTAGAAGCGATGGTGGAAGGACCCGATCTCGCCTGTCGCGAACAAATCCAGAAGACGGACACTGCGTCCTGCCGCCAGGAGTTCACGTACAGCCTCCTGGCGCACGGGACGAAGTCCCGAACCGATGAGGAGCACAGGAGCCCCCTTCGCCTGCGGCGGTACGAGCGTGAGCGAGGGCAGTTCAAAACCATCGGGCTTGACGAACACTTCTTTGACCACCGTCATGTCCAACCACTTCGTACGCGCGAGTTCGCGCCGCGCATAGCCCTTCGGCTGCAACTCGCCCATCACGGCCACACGACGGACAGTCGCTGGATCCTTGCGCGGCTTCCCGCCACGTGCGGAAACGGCGGCCGCGAGTTCATCCTTCAACACGTCGAACGGCGTACGACTGCCCTTGAGGTTGCGCACATGCCGCCCCGGACACACCGCTTCGTCGCCGATCCTTGACATGTTGCCGGGCGAGAGGCCGATGTCCGCCGTCTTATAGCTGAAGCCTTTGTCCAGCGCCCGATAGCCGGTCATGTCGTGCTTGAGCGCCTTCGGATCGTTGTCCAGCCAACGGCGCATCCATTCACTGGCCGCCCAGCGTTCGGACTCCGGCCAATCGTGCGGACCATCCGTACTGACATAGTCGTAGTGGTCTTCAAGGCCGAACTTCTTAACGACATCCTGCACCACGCCAAACGTCTGCATCGAACCCGAGAACGGGAAGAAGTCCTGATGCATCAGCAGCAGACGCACCGCCAACGGCGCCTGCATCAAGATCATCGACGTATAGTTGATGCCGCGCGGCAGCATGCCGAAGACATTCTGCTCGGCATCGCCCGGCGAGATGCGCCGCACGGTATTGTAGTAACGACTGATGAAGCAGCACGGACACGCCGCCTTCAGCCGCGGCTCGACGGACATCATCAGCGACGTCATCGTGCCGCCACCGCTCTGTCCCATGCAGCCCAGGCGGTCCGCATCCACTTCCGGACGCGACTCGAGATAGTCGAGCGCCCGCATCGCATCCCAGATGCGATAGCGCGCCATGCTGCCCCCCAGCAGTGCCGCGAGCGAACCGACCTGGTTGTGCATGGCACACAAGCCGCCCACCTTGCGTTCACCCTGCGAGAACGGATCGAAGATGAGAACGACGAACCCATGATTCACCGCCACGACGCAGGCACGCTGATACATGTCAGCGCCCTTTCCGTTGTTGGTGTGTCCGCAGGGCACCAAAATGCCCGCCCGTTTTTCACCCGGCTTGAGTCCGTCCGGCACGAAGAGATTCGCCGGCACATAGACGCCCGGCCAGCTCTCGAAATAGAGCTTCTCGATGTGATAGCCCTTCTTCTGCACTTTGCCGACAATCACCGGATTGAGCGGACACTTCTCCGCTTCGGTCGGGAATCCGCCGATGGCATCGCGCATGGCCGCATGCACCTTGCGCGTCTGCAGATAGAACTCTTCCTTCGTCTGGAGCGAACGCCACTTGGCGTCGCACGCATCATCCGCCGCCGCAACCGCGGCAAAGGTCGCGTCAGAAGACGACAACGCCTTCTCCTTCGGCAGCACGCGCGTGTTGATGAGCTGACCGATCATGAACGAACGCTTCTCTTCCATGGTCGGGAAAGAGATGTCCTTAAACACCACTCGCTCGCCCCAGGCATTGCCCAGCAGATTGACCGCGCCCCCTTTGACTTCGAGCATCGTCTCCGGGGCCTTGACGAACTTTCCGGATCCGTGTTCATTGCCGCCGAGGTACAAGCTGCCGCTCCCGCGCAGCGAGACGCAACCGCCACCCGTGATCGTCAGTTCTCCCATGAAGAAGGCCCGATTCGGCGTAACCTCGAGCGCGAGGGTGTGTCCCTGCAGATCAAGCGTACCCGCCTTCCAGCCGAGTCCCACAAACCCGAAACGACCGCCCTTCATCGTCGAGTTCTTCGTCAGCACCACATTCGAAAACCAGGCAAAACCTTCCGTACGCCGGTTGAACATCTCGTTCTGAATCGTGCCGCCATCGAGAACGAAACGCTGATTCACATGATTCGCCCAACCGTCACAGTCGAAGACGGCTCCTTCGCGCACTGTCACCGGACCCGTTCCGTAGCAATCCGAATTCGCGCGATCACCGCTCAGGGCGCCATGTCCGCCACAACGGAATGTTCCACCCAGCACCTCCGTGCCACCGGTATAGGCCTGATGTCCCTTCGCCGCCAGATAGAGACCCGCGCCCGCTTTCACGAGACGCAACGACCCCGCGAGATTCACCGTTCCCGTCACGGATTTACCTGTCGGCACATCGACCGTCAGACGGCCGTTCGAGATTGTACCCGTGCCCGCGAGAGACGCCACCGTCAAGGCGTGTCCGTTGAGATCGAGCGTCGCACCGGGGGAGACAGTCACGAGTCCTTCCCCGCGCCAGTCGGCGTCGGCTTCCAGTTTCAGATTCTGCGCAACGACGCGATCCGCCCAAACGGACGCCGATGCAAGAAACGCACCCAGAACAGCCAACACCTTCCTATCGAACATGAGAAATCTCCTTCAAGGGTTCACGATAACGATACAGGACAATATCTGTCGCTTTTCGCGTCGCAAGATCGAACGTGATGACGACACCTTCAAGCGTCGCCGGCCCCTCCGCGACATCGAAACGAGCAGGGATGCCTGTGACGAACTTCTGCAGCACGGGTTTGAAAGCACGACCGATGGACGAATACCACGGGCCGCACATGCCAAGATCCGTCTGAAAAGCCGTACCGCCCGGCAGCACCAGCGCATCGGACGTCTGAACATGCGTATGCGTACCCACAACCGCCGTCACGCGTCCGTCCAAATAGTACGCCAAGGTAATCTTTTCGCTTGTCGCCTCGGCATGGAAATCGACGAAAATCGGAATGTCCTTCGGCATCTCGCGCAAGGCCGCGTCCACGGCGCGAAACGGACAATCCATCGGATTCATAAACACGCGGCCCTGCAAATTGATGAGTCCGAACCGAAAAACGGGCGTCGAGACAATCGTCCAGCCCTTCCCCGGCGAACCAGACGGATAGTTTGCCGGACGCACCAGGTTCGGGAGCTGGTTGATCGTCGAGGCGAATTCCTTCTGTCCCCAGGTGTGATCACCCAAGGTAATCGCATCCACCCCGCTCTTGAAAATCTCGTTCGCCAATGGGACGGTAATGCCCGAACCCGCCGCGCAATTTTCCGCATTCGCCACAACTGCATTCACGCCGAGCTCGCGTCGAATACGCGGCAGATTCTCCTTCAGAATCCGGCGGCCGGGAGCCCCGACCACATCGCCCAGCATCAGCAGTTTCATCACTTGACCCAATCTTTGACCCAATATAGGTAGAGCTCAACCGGGAAAACAAGCGCCGGCAGGAAGAGAATGGAATCGAACATGTCGAGGAAACCGCCCATGCCCGCCGGCATGAACGTGGCAGAGTCCTTCACGCCGCACTCCCGCTTGAAACGGCTTTCCACCAAATCGCCCGCCGTCGCCGCAAGCGCAAACAAGATCCCCAGCGGCACAACGAGCGGCCAGGAGAGATGCTCCCACAGACAGCAGTCGTTCGCCCAGCCGAATTTCTGCGAGATCAAATAAAGGACCGCGAGGGTCGCCGACGCGAACACCATCGACCCGACAAGACCTTCCCAGGACTTGTTCGGGCTGATCGACGGGCACATCTTGTGCTTGCCGAACGAGACGCCAAAGGCGAACCCGCCGGTATCGGAAAACTTCGCCAAGGCGATCAACGCAAAAAGCGTGTAAAGTCCTGTGCGCGTCGGCGGCAGGGCGAAGTACTGTCCCGGATCCGACGCCAGCTGCACCAACCGAAGGAAGAAGGACATCAGGAACGGCACATAGACGAAACCCAGCAACGTCGTCCCAATGGTCCCGATTGGCTTCTTGTTTCGTTCGCGAAACATCACCACGCACGCCAGAAGGAACGTGAACGGCACTGCAAGCATTCCCAGTGCCGCCATCGTCCCTGCAAACCCGATCGTCCCCGGAAACGCCGCCGTTGCAATCATCCAGATCACACCGGCCACCAGACCGAACACCGTCGCCGGCTCGTACTTCTTCACCATCTGGTAGAATTCGAGCTGCAACAGGAACGTGAAGATGAGCAGTGCGACCGGAATCGCCTTCAACGGACAATACAGGAAGAAGGCAACCACGGCCGCACCGACCGTGAGGCCACAAAGCGTTCGTTTGAGGACAGGATTCATGGCCAGCACCCGTTTAGAGAGCAAGACGAAGCGTCGATTCGCGAGCCGGACCAATCGAAAGGATGCCGAGCTTTCCACCCGAAAGTTCAATCAGACGGTCGACGTATGCCTTCGCCTTCGGCGGAAGGTCTTCCATCCGGGTGATGTTCGACGTCTCGCACATCCAACCATCCATCTCTTCATAGATCGGCTTCACACGCGCGAGTTCAGCGACAGACGTCGGCATGTAGTCGATGCGCTGACCGTCCAATTCGTACGCCACGCAGATCTTGATCTTCGGGAACACGTCCATCACATCGAGCTTCGTCAGCGCCCAATAGTCGATTCCGTTGATCTGCTGCGCATAGCGCGCCACCACGGCGTCGTACCAGCCCGTGCGGCGCGGACGCTTCGTGACCGCTCCGAACTCATGTCCGCGTTCCGCCATGATGCGACCATCCGGGTCGTTCAGATCGACGGCGTTGTAAAGCTCCGTCGGGAACGGGCCCTCACCCACGCGCGTCGTATAGGCCTTGACCACGCCCACCACGCAATCGATGTCGCGCGGGGACAGACCCGTACCGATGCACGCCCCGCCCGAGGTCGGGTTCGACGACGTCACAAACGGATACGTACCGAAGTCGATGTCAAGCATCGTCCCCTGGGCGCCTTCCATCAAAATGGACTTGCCTTCGGCCTTCGCCTTGTGTAGCATCGGCACAGTGTCGCAGATATAGGGCGAAAGTTTTTCTTTGGCGACCTTGTAGATGGCGACGATTTCATCCGCGTCAAGCTGATAGTCCTTGATCGTGCAACCGGGGACTTCAATCTGGTCGCCCTCGTCCACGCGTTCGGCCTTCAGCATGCGCAGCTTCGTGTTCGTCTCTTCCACCTGTTCGCGCACGAGGTCGAGGAAGTTCGCCGCCAGCATGTCGCCGCAGCGCAGACCCGTACGGGACACCTTCGCCGCATAGGCCGGACCGATTCCACGTCCCGTCGTGCCGATCTTCTTCTCTTTCGGACGCGCCGCCTCTTCCGCCTTGTCGAGCGCACGATGATAGAGCATCACCATCTGGGTGCGCGTCGAAATGAACAGACGCCCCTTCGGTTCGACGCCCGTCGCGCGCATACCTTCGATCTCATCGATGAGGTCCAACGGGTTCATCACCACGCCGTTGCCGATCACACACGTCTTGCCTTCGTGAAGGATGCCGCTCGGAATCAGGCGCAGCACACGCTTCACGCCTTCCGCGATCACGGTATGACCCGCATTGGAGCCGCCTTGATAGCGCACCACAAAATCGGCCTTGTCCGTCAGAACGTCAATGATCTTGCCTTTACCTTCATCGCCCCACTGGGAGCCAATCAGAACCGTATTCATTCTCTAAACTTCTTTCTGAAGAAAAAATTGATAGAGGTATTATATCAAAAGCCACACCCTTTTGGAAGTGTGGAACGAGAATTACCTCGGGGGGCTACTTCTCCAGGACATGCAGCAGACGACCGCCCACTGTCTCGACCGTCATCGCATTCGCCAGGCGAATCGCATAGTCGGCGCGATAGCGCAAGGACGGCGACAAGTCCGGCAACCAGAGTGCCACCCGTTCACCCGGTTTGAGCGCGGGAATCGTCGCCGTCAGCTCATGCGTCGGCCCGACGGAGAGGCGGCGGCAATCGAAGGACTGCGGATATTCGCGACAATTCCCCTTCGCATCGACGACCACGATTTCGGGATGGCGCAAGTTGATTGGCGGCGCAAAGCCCACATTGCGCAGACGCAGCGTCAGTTTCGTCCCTTCAGGCACCGACGTCAGTTCGGACGACACCAGCTGCAACCGATAGCCCAGATGGTCGCGGATGTAGTCGAAAGCCATACGGCTCGGCACGCCGGCGAAATAGTCGGGGTCGTCCGAGACGCCCTGCTTGAGCACCACGTCGCGCGTCAGCGGCGTCACCTTCCAGTCGTCGATGCTCCACGGTTTTCTCTTATCCAATTCAGAGAACGAATGCACCATCGAAAGCGTCGTGTAGCAGTGTTCGCGCAGGCGTTTGACGGCATTCGTCCCGTTGGCGTAGGTGCTGCGCTCACCGACCGGGGACCAGAACAGCTCGCCGTCGACGGCCATGAACGGGCCCTCTCGCAGCGCGCGCCCGAAGTCGTAATTACCCGGCACGGGACCTGCCGGCTTTCCGATAAACGTCCCGCCGTCAGTGAAGTTGGCCAACGTGCCGTCATTGTGGAAACCGATGCGCGCATGGAGAGCCGGCGTAAATGCGGTCTCGGGCGTGATTTCACGTGCGTCTTGCAGCAAATTGAGCACGACCCGTTTGTAGTCCAACCGGCGGATTGTGGTGAAACGATGCGGCGGCATCATGTCGAGCGTACCTTGCACAACCTTCGCGAGCGCCACGGGGTTACGCCGGTCGAGTCCGGACTTCGACGAATGAAGTTCGCCCCAGAAACCCAGCCAGCCGGTCTGAATGGCGTAGATGACATCGCTGTTCTTCTGAACAACCGGCGTCAGCTGCTTGATGTGCGCGAGGACCTGGTCCAGCGTCGGCGGCGGACACGGCGCATTGCCATACTCGTAGGCAAAGCGCAGCAGGTACTTCACGCCGTCTTTGCGGGCTCGGTCGAAATCCGCCTGAAGCGCAGCGATCTTCTCCTTGGAAACGGGACGATTGTAGAACTGCGTCAGATAGCAGTAGGCCTGCGTCATCGTCACACCGTCGTGCGGAAACCGTGCAAACGGCCACTTGTTTTTCAGACCGGGGTAGGTGTCATCCGCCGCGGGTGCGACAAGGATTTCAAAGCGATAGCCACGTTCGGGATTGCGAAGTCCCTCAAGACCTTGAGGATCGGACGGACGAATGCCGCGATATGTCTTCACTTCGGCTTGGGCGTACCCAACAGCCAAGGCCATTGCAACCAATCCAACACCGAACTTCATCAACCGAACTTGTAACATAGTCACTCCTCTTACAACGTCTGAATCGACGGAATCACCACCGGAACCCATTTGGGTGTCGGCGGCTGACCTTCCGCAGGCGGCGTGATGCTTTTGATGATGGCTTCGGAGACCGCCACGGTACGCAGTCCCTCTTCCAAGGTCATGCCGAGAATCCGGTTGTTATCCGCCGTACGCGAACGGCGCGTACGCCCGGCGAGCGTATCGGCGAAATCGCGATAGACGCGCGCAAGCGCCTCCACGTAGGCCTCGCCTGCGGCGAACGGCGTCTTCACACCGCCGAGCGCACCCGGCGCCGTCTTATCGGTCAGGACTGTTTCCTTGCCGTCGTTCGACACGAGGATGAGCGTACCCGGCTCGCATTCACGCCAGCGCATCGCACCATTGTCGCCTGTGATTTCCAAGGCCAGGCCTTCGCGATGTCCCGCCGCGATCTGCGACAACAGGAACACGCCGTCGATGCCCTGGTCCGTCCGTACGAGCACCGTCGCATCGTCCGGAATCAAACGGCCCGGCACGCACGGACGCGCATTGGCGCAGACATCGGTAATGCGATAGCCTGTAATGCCTTCAATGACGAACTGACAGCAGCAGGAGGCGTGGTTGATCACACCGCCGAAACCATTGCGCCGCGCATCTGTACGCCACATAGCCTGGCGATTGTCTTCCAATTCGACTCGCGTTGCCATCCACCCCAGTTGCATGGACACATGAAACCGACGGACACGTCCCAGCACGCCGTCACGGAATAGCTTGCGCGCCTTCAGCAGCATTGAATAGGCCGGATAGACCATGGCGATCCGATACGGCACGCCCGTCATCTTCGCCTTGCGGATCAGATTCGTCGCCTCATCCATGTTGCAGGTGAACGGCTTTTCCGCCAACACCGGAATGCCGCAGTCCATCGCCATCATCGCCACGGGATAATGCATCGTATTCGGCAGGATCGTCGTGATGAAACTCACGCGCTCTTCTGCCGGCAAACGCGCCTGACGGCGCAGCATGTCGCGATAGCTTCCGAACACATCATGGACATCAAGTCCATACGGCTCCTGGCAATCGAACGACGACTGTCGCGTCGATCCAAATGCCCCGCAGGCCAACTGCAGCGTACCAACTTTCTCGATAGCCTGACGATGGATCGGCCCCATGAACGAGGCCAACCCTCCTCCGACCATACCTATTTTCGTTTTCCCCATTATTACTCCCCTTTAGTTCTCCTAGACTTCGCTGCTAGAATAACATAGCAAATGGAGAAAATCAAGAATAAATTACTCCACAATCGAACAATCCGAACAATC
>JAZUGW010000337.1:0-9459 GCA_045641465.1 Kiritimatiellia bacterium
CCGGTCCGGCCAGAACCCCCGCCGCCGACAACAACAGCAAGGCAAACGCCAGATGCTTCATTTTACTCTTCTCCGATCTTTTGATTTGTAGATTATTTCCTGAACCGTTAATTAGGAACCTTCTCTGAAATTACACCACTCAAAATGAACCTCTAGCGTCAAGTTTAACAAATCGTCATAAAAATGTCTACCGAAAATTTCTGCATAACAAAAAAAATGAAATGACACTCTATACTATTTTAGCAATTACAAAACAATCCGTATTTCATGCACCTCTCTCACACGCCACATGGAGAACTGCAGCGCCTCATCGTCTAGCTGTCCAACAGGGAATCTAGAATCGGGTAAATACAGTAGTTCTGTTCAATCCCGACCCGCGTAGTTTTTTTAATGTGCCACTTGAAAAACTAAACGCAAGTTTGCACGAGTGAATGCAAGTTTGCACGGGTGAATGCAAATTGCAGTAGTGAATGCAAGTTTGCACGGGTGAATGCAAGTTTCTGCAATACTGAACGCAAGTGTTTTGCGCCGAATTGTCACGGTCCCGGTGCTGTAGACGCCCGTTTTGCGGCGTTCGTCCCGGTTCCGGCGCAGTCGGCGGCAAGGCGTCCCAAACCCGGCGGCAAAGCTCCCGCAGCCCGCCGCCTCCGTGTCCGGTTTCCGGCCGGACGGTGCAAGGCGGAAGGATCGGCCTCTGAAATCGCCGTTGTCCGGCGTTCAGTCTATGGGCGGGGTCACTTCGAGGTCTTCTCTGCAGTGTCGCCGCCGGCGTCCATCCCGGCGCGGTGGAGGATCACGTTGGCCACGTGGCGGGCGAACTTCTCCCCGAGGAGCGCCGGCGTGAGGGTGACCTCGTTCGGCTCGACGCGCACGATGCCGAGCGCGTCGAGGAACCTCTTCCCGGCGTCGCCGTGGCGCGCGGCGAAGGTGTCGTACGGGGTGGCGTCGTCGAGCACGGCGCGCGTGTAGCTGTTGACGTGGGAGAACATGAGGCGGATGTCGTCCTGGGTGAGCGACTGGAAGGACGCGCCCTTGACCAGGATGCGGCGCATCTCCTCGTTCGCGCGCTCGGCGTGCGCCTTCTGCTTCGGGCTGTACGAGTTGCAGTAGAAGAGGCGGGCCCGGAACTTCTCCGGGGAGGCGCAGTCCTTCCACGCCTTGCCGGCGTCGTCCCCGCGCGGGACGAAGAGGGGGTTCCTCTCGATGGCGACGGGGTCGGAGAATTCCGGACCGTTGTCAGTGACGACGATGGCGAAGAGCTCCATGAACAGGGCGGGCCCCGCGGCGTCCCAGAGCAGCCGGAAGACGTTCGTGCACTCCTCCGCGGTCTTGGCGTCGCGCAGGAAGCCGAGCGTCAGGTCGGTGTCGTTGAAGATGAACGTGAAGAGGTACTTGCCGTCCTTCTTCTGGCCCTCGATGCCGTCCATCTCGACCTCGTGGTCGCGGAGGGCGGGGTTGGCGATCCAGTACGAGACGAGGTCCCTGTACGTGCGCCCCACGCGGCACCTGGCATCGGTCTTGGTCACTGGGCGTGACTTCCTGGGCTTGCGGGAGCAGGCGAACGGGAGGTCGCCGCGGACGGCGTCGAACTTCTTCAGCCCGACGTAGCTGTACATGGTGCGCTCGCAGAAGTCGAAGAGCTCCGGGTTGTTGGCCATGACGTTCCTCACGGACTGCCCGCGTCGCGTGCACTCCGTGAACACGTCGTTGATCGCCGCGAGCTGCTCGTCGGTCGCGCGCACTCCGCGGCGCGAGTCGTGGAGCAGCCCGTCGTAGTTGGCCTGGGCGCAGCCGGCGATGTAGAACTTCTTCGGCAGCGGGCAGGAGCGCTCCCTCTCGCAGCCGTTGCAGACGAACGGCGACGAGGCCAGGCGGCTGCACGAGCGCGGGAGGAAGTCGGCGCACGCCTCCACGCAGCAGAGGCAGTTCTTGCAGAGCTTCCTCATCCCGCAGTCGACCGCGCAGACCTTGGTCCTGCGGCATGATTCGTAGAGCGCGCACGTGGCGCTCGAGGTCTTCCTCACGCCCTTGCTGCTGTCTATTCTCCGGTTCCTGATCTCCCGGGCGACGGTGCTTTCCGGCCTTCCGAGCTTCCGGGCGATCTGCGCCACCGTCCATCCCGTCCGCAGAAAGCGCTCTATCTCGCGGCGGTCGTCGTCTGTCATGTGCTTTGCCATGATGCGTTTTCCTTTCGTGTCGCGTGCCGCAGTCGGGCGGGCGGAAGACGTTTCCGCGGAGTGCGCCAGCCTCCGGCACGGTTCGCATATTGTGCATTAGACGGACGCATTTGGGAAGGCGTTCGTTCGGGATTTGCAAAACTAAACGCAACTCCCCCCTAGGGGGGAGTGTCATGGAGTGATTCCTCAATCCGTACTTTCCCCCCGTTCAACGTTCCATTTGCAAAAGTAAACACTCCTGGCTCTTGCGTTTACTCTTTCAAACCGCAATTCGATTTCGCATTCGTTTTTGTTCCCCTCGGACCTGAATTGTGCTATAATGAGGGTGGTTTATGGAAAGGGTTCTAAGTATGAGAAGCAAATTTCTTTTGACGAGTGCGTTGGCGGTCCTCCTGTTGAACGCATGGGGGGATATTGAAAGCACCAACAATATCGGGTATACGACTGGTGCGGACGGTACGCAGCAGCTCGTCAATGTCGTCTACTACAATTCCTTCGATTCGGCGGAGCAGGTCGCCCACCCCGCGTTCGGTCCAACGAGCATCTGCTGGAATGTCGAACTGCGCGATGGCAAGAAGGGGCAGGCCCTTTACGTGCCGGCGAATACGCCGACAATCGGCATTCCGTTCACCCAGGGACTTCCGCAGGAGAAGGGGTGTATCGAGTTCTGGGCAAAGATACTTCCCTCGGGTGCGTCTTTCTATGACTCGGGCAACCCTCGATTCTTCATGTTTAACCCGAAAAACAAGCCGGATAAAATGGAATCGGCTTTTTCTTGGCTTGAACTCAACGGCAACAACGGCTGCGGTCAAAGCGGTTGGATATTCGCTTTCTTCTCGGTTTTCAAGACCTCGCACACCTGGGGGAGCGGAAGTTCGTATCCCGAAGTCTTCGGTGATCTCGACTACAGGGATTGGCATCATTATGTCATCAAATGGAATGTGGATGGCCTGTCCGATGATGCGACGACGGCAATTAGATTTTCAGTTGATAATGAGACAAAGATCGCATTCTCGACCAGTGAGGTCGATCCGAATCTGTTGAAGTCCTATTTGTCCAAGTCCTTCGAAATGTATTGGCCGCGACCTGATGGTGATCCGGTTAGTTTTCAGAAAAGCAATGTGCCCTTTCTGCTCGATGAACTTACGATCTGGGATTCGGATGTGACGGAATCTGTCCCTCCGTCGCCCTCGCAGCCAGCCGCCGGTTCGCTGGTCTACTATTCGACGCTTGACTCGGCTACGGCGGTGACGCAGCCAGAGGTCGGTGCGGCGGGAATATGTGAGTCCTCCGCGACGTTTGGGACAGGGAAGAGTGGTCAGGCGCTTTATGTGCCGGCGGGTGTAACGGTGGCGAAGATTCCGTTTCCGCATGGACTTCCGATTGAGAAGGGATTGATTGAGTTTTGGGCGAAGATCGACACGGCGAATCCGACCTATTCATCGGGAGGAAATCCGCTTTTCTTCAGTTTCAATCGAACGAAGCCTGATATCAATGGTAACCTTGGAACAAGTGTTACGTTCTTCGAAATCAATTCGAATAACGGTTGGGGCGGTTCGGGCTTTAGTTTCGTTTTGGGTGACATCTTCAGTAGCCCCTGTGTGAGCGGTTGGTCGAATGCCTATGCAAGCCTCTTTGGCGAGTCGGGCGATCAGACATGGCATCATTACGAACTCAAATGGAACATCGCTGGCCTTGCAGAAGATTCGCAGTCTGTTTGCCTGCTCAAGGTTGACGGTGCCGTAAAAACCAAAACCGCCCTTGAGAAATTGAATGTCGAGTCTTTCAAGGAGGCGATGGACTATCCGTGTGAATTGATTTTCTCCTATCGCCCGAATGATTACAGCCGTGTTCCGTTCTGGATCGATGAGTTTAAGATTTGGAATTCGGATGTCGGCAATGCGGGGCCCTCAACGGAACCGACAGACCCCGTTGCCCCAGGCACAACGGAGGATTTGTGGTATTATACGACCTTTGACTCCGCTGCCGCTGTGACAACGCCAGAGGTCGGAGGAAAAGGATCATGCTCGTCGGCGCAATTCCAAGCCGGACTCAAAGGACAGGCCTTGTATGTGCCGGCTAATGCGTCGAGTGGCGTAAACGTGAAGTTTGACAAGGGGTTGCCTGTCGAGCAAGGCCGTATCACCTATTCGGCGAAAATCCTTGCAACCTCGATGAACTACAGAGATGGCAGTAATCCGCGCTTTTTCAACATTCTTCCACAGGAGCGTGTGGGGGAGTATCCTTGGATTGTGACGCTTGACATTACGGCCAACAACGGGGCTGATTCATCGGGCTGGGATATGGTCTTGGGCGGGCCGCTTGTCACATCGATTCCGTATAGTAGTGGCGTGCAGAATTATTCTGAAGTCTTTGGCGAGGCCGATCCCCTGGCTTGGCATGACTATGAACTGCGTTGGAATCTGAAGGGGTTGGACGCTGCGGGCAATGTCATCGCTTTCTACCTTGACGGCAAGTTTGTCATGGGGTGTACGAAGGAGGCTGTCGACGAGACGTATTTCCGCACGTCGATGGCGAAGCCTCTTGAACTGTACTTCCCGTCGGCCCCTAACAGATATGGACAGTTCAATAGTCGTGTCCCGTTCCTGATCGACGAATTTAAGGTGTGGGGTACAACTGGTACGAGCGATTCTCCGGTGGTAGACCCAGTGGATCCCAAGGACCCGACTGATCCAATGAATCCTGTCGTCCCGATGGATCCGACCGAACCAGTTGATCCAAGTACCACGAATGGTTTGATGTACTATACGACCTTTGACTCTGCCTTCGCCGTGATGATGCCTGAGGTCGGTTCTGCAGGCGCATGCTCGTCGGCGCAATTCCAGACTGGACTCAAGGGACAGGCCTTGTATGTGCCGGCAAATGCGTCGAGTGGCGTAAACGTGAAGTTCGACAAGGGGTTGCCTGTCGAGCAAGGCCGTATCACCTATTCGGCGAAAATCCTTGCGACATCGATGAGTTACGGAGGTGGTAGTAATCCCCGCTTTTTCAACATTCTTCCGCAGGAGCGTGTGGGTGACTATCCTTGGATTGTGACGTTAGACATTACGGCCAACAATGGGGCTGATTCATCGGGTTGGGATATGGTCTTGGGCGGGCCGCTTGTCACATCGATTCCGTATAGTAGTGGTGTGCAGAATTATTCTGAAGTCTTTGGTGATGCCGATCCCTTGGCTTGGCATGACTATGAACTGCGTTGGAATCTCAAGGGGTTGGACGCTTCGGGCAATGTCATCGCTTTCTACCTCGATGGTAAGTTTGTCATGGGGTGTACGAAGGAAGCTGTCGACGAGACGTATTTCCGCACGTCGATGGCGAAGCCTCTTGAACTGTACTTCCCGTCGGCCCCTGACAGATCTGGTCGAATCAACAGTCGTGTTCCGTATCTGATTGATGAATTCAAGGTGTGGGGTACATCTGAACCCGTGCCGGCGGATGACCCGGCGGATGAACCGACGGATGACCCGGTTGCCGAGGGCCTTGTCCTTTCGAATATTGCGAAAAGCTATCCGGCGGGACTGGAGATCGAACCGATTGCCGTGACGTATACGGGTGCGGCGGAGAAGGCGAAGGTGTCCGTTTCGGGGTTGCCGCAAGGACTGGTCTTCAAGAACGGCGTGATTGCTGGTACGCCCGAACTGCCGGGCGAAGCGACCGTGGTGGTGACGGTGAAGTCGGGGAGTGCGACTGTGACGACGCGCACGGTGACGATTCGTGTGTCGAACTATGTGGACGATCTGGTGAGCGGCCTTGCAGACGCGTACGGTCCGTTCGTCCCGGGCGAACCTCTCGACCTCGACCTCGCGCCGGTGGCGGGTTGGAAGGCGGCGCATGTGTTGCCTTCAGGACTTTCCTTCAGTGCGACGACGGGCCGCCTGACGGGGACGCCGAAGAAGCCGGGCGTCTATCCGCTCGTCTTCACGCGGAAGGTGGGTTTTGCGCTGCGCGCGGTGAGTACGCTCGTGACGATCGCGCCGTTGCGGCAAGTGAAGGTCGAGGCCGAGGGTGAGGGCACCGTGAAGGGGGCGGGCACCTATCTCGCCCATGCGCGGGTGACGCTGACGGCGAAGGCCGCGAAGGGGTATGCCGTGCTGGGGTGGTATCGTGGCGAGGAACGGGTTTCGCGTGATGCGTCCTTCGCCTACACGGTGGGGCCCGAGGCCGAGCAGACGCTGGTGGCGAAATTCGTGACGCAGGAGGCCGATCGTGCGTCGATCGGCGTGGCGTTTGGAGAAACGGCGCTTGATCCTGTCGAGACGCTGGTGGTGACGAACTACCAGGGTGTCGCGGTATCGTGGCCGCTGGCGTGCGATGCGCTTACGAAACCGACCGTGAGCGTGTCGGGCCTGCCGAGCGGACTCTCCTTCAAGAACGGTCTTTTGAAGGGCGCATCCACCACGGTAAGCACGCTTAACAAGGCCGGGACGTACAAGCCGAAGACGGCCAAGGTGACGGTGAAGACGCTGGGCGGAACGACGGCGAAGTACGCGATCGACTTTGTGACGCTGCCGCGTCCTGCGTGGGCGGCGGGCAGCTATGACGGTGTCTACAGCCTGGAGGGCGAGGTGGTCGGGCGGGTGACGCTCACGCTCAATCCGAATGGAAAGGCGTCGGGCAAGGTCTGGACGACGGTCGATGGCGCCGCCGTGACGGCGACGCTGACGGCACCGATGATCACGGCCTATGATGCCGACTCGGATACGTTCCGAATCGAAGCGACCTGCGCGGTGAAGAAGCAATCCGATCAGACGATCGTCTTCACGCTGTCGGCACGCGAGGCGGATGGCGTGGGGACGCTTGAGGCGGCAGGAGAGGGCGATGCGTTTACGCTCGTGCAGAACATCTGGACGGAGAAGTCCTTCGACGCGCCGGCATTCCCCTCGGGCAAGAAGGCCCTCTCGTTGACGCTGCCGGAAGGGTTGACGCTCAAGTTCGGGGCGAAGGGCGTGGTGACCTGCGCGGGCAAGCTCGACGGCGAGAACGGCGCGAAAGTTTCGGTGAGCGGAATCGCCCAGCTCGTCCTTGATGCCGAGGGCCAGGGAGCGGTGTTGATCTACCTCGCGCCGAAGAAGAATTTCGGCGGCTTCATCCAATGCGTGCCGCTCGCGTGTGAAGTCGTCGACGGCGAGGTGACACAGGTCGGACTTCGATAGGGGTGTGATATGCCGAAAGTCGTTCTTGCATTTGTCTTGGTGCCGCTGATGGCGCTCGCGCAGGGGGTGAATGATGTCATCCCGCGTCCGGAACGCGTTGAGGCGACGGGTGGAACCTGTACTTTGAAGGCATTGACGCTGCAGGTGCAGAACGCCGCCTGGCGGAATGATCTGGCCGAGATGGTCGCGTTGAAGCTGGGTGTGCCGACGGGATTGTCGGTCAAGCCGACAGGCGATACGGCCTGGCTGCGTTTCCTGGACGACCCTGCCGAGAAGCCGGATGCCTATTCGCTGACCGTCGATGCCGCCGGGGTGACGTCGCGTGCGTCCTCGTATGGCGGACATTTCTATGCGCTGCAGACGCTTCTTCAGCTCTTGCCGCGCGAGGTGAAGTCGCGTTCGGCGGTCAAGGGCGTTGCGTGGCAGGTCCCCTGCGTATGCATCCATGATGCGCCGCGTTTCGGCTGGCGCGGCATGATGCTCGACGTCTCCCGCCATTGGTTTACCAAGGACGAGGTGAAGGCGTTCATCGATGAAATCGCCGAATACAAGTTCAATGTCTTCCACTGGCATCTCACCGACGATCAAGGGTGGCGAATCCAGATCGATTCGTATCCGAACTTGACCGCGAAAGCGTCGAAGCGCGCGTATCGGGCGGGTCCGTGGTGGAGCTACGAACCGCAGCAGGACGGCGAACCGGCCGACTATGGCGGGTTCTACACGAAGGACGACATCCGCGAAGTGGTCGCCTATGCGGCGAAGCGCAATGTTGACATCATGCCCGAGGTCGACGTGCCGGGTCATTCGCTCGCCGCGCTTGTCGCCTATCCGGAACTCGCCTGCCTCAAGGCGCCGACGAAGGTCAATGTGGGCAACAAGTTCTATGGCATCGACGAGAATTCGCTCTGCGCGGGCAATGATGCCACCTACAAGTTCCTTGAAGCGGTATTCGGCGAATTGACCGAGCTGTTTCCGTTCGCATATGTGCACATGGGCGGCGACGAATGCTTCAAGGGATTCTGGAAGAAGTGTCCCAAATGCCAGAAGCGAATCGCCGATGAAAAGCTCAAGGACGTCAATGGACTACAAAGCTATCTGGTGCGGCGCGTGGAGAAGATCTTGCTCAAGAAGGGGAAGAAACTCGTCGGCTGGGATGAAATTCTCGATGGCGGACTTGCCGACAGCGCGACTGTGATGTCCTGGCGCGGGACGAAGGGCGGCATTCGTGCGGCCAAGGCGTGCCATCCCGTCATCATGACGCCGCATCAGCAGTGCTATCTCGATCTCTATCAGGGCGAACCCTTGGCGGAACCGTGTACCTATTCGATGTGCCGTCTGAGTACCTGCTACAACTTCGAGCCGGTGCCGAAAGGCATCGACGCCAAGTACATCCTGGGTGGACAGGGCAACCTGTGGGCGGAGTCGGTCCCGACGTTCCGTCATGCCGAGTACATGAGCTGGCCGCGGGGTTGGGCGCTCGCCGAGACCTTCTGGAGCCAGCCGGCGCAGAAGAACTGGATGGATTTTGTCCGTCGAGTGGAAGAGCACTTCAGTCGTGCGCAAGTCGCCGACGTCAACTTTGCCGGCTGCAGCATGTACAATGCCATCCTTTCGGTGAAGAAAGATCCGGCGAAGGGGCGTATCCTTTCGCTGGGAAGCGAGATCCCGGATGTCGTCTATTACTATACGTTCGACGAGACCAACCCCGACCACCACTCGCCGCGCTACTCGGCGCCCTTGACAGTGCCGAAGAACGCGCGCTTCTTCAAGGTGCAGGGTTACCGCCAAGGACGCAAGGTCGGCAGCCTCATCCAATTCGAAATCGAAAAGCTCAAGTAGACGTCCATTTGCGAAAAGGGGCCTCTCCACTTGAAGGGGGCACGCATCGCAGGGGATGAGGGCTTTGAATGCCAGACGCATCCTTTTGATTCGGTATTGCCGAATAAATGTGGACGGGTGACCCAGAAACGGTAGACAAGCTATAATTTAAGCAAGGGGTATTTTCATCTTTTTTTCGTTCCATGAGCAGGGTTGTTGACAACTCTTGTGGCTGGTGCCTGCACCGTATAGGTTCGACCCGACCGCCAGAGCGAGCAGACGACTTCCAG
>JAZUGW010000338.1:0-7461 GCA_045641465.1 Kiritimatiellia bacterium
AATGCGGAATCTGTCTTTATTCTCATTCATATTAGCCTCCTCGCTGTTGATAAGTCGGGCTTATGGGGCCTCTGAGGGCCCCCGCCCGACTTACCAACGAGCGGGCGGCTAATAGTATACCAGGGCGCGCTCTCCGAGCGCTCCGCATTGCAGGATGAATGGGTAATCCAATGACCAAGCCTTGCGGCGCGTTCGGAGAACGCGCCCTACCACTGCGGATTCCTATCCCCAACTTTGCGACAATTCCAAACCATTCTCAAGCTTCGTCATTGTCAAGGGTTCGTTTTTGTGATACAATGGACGAAAGTTTAAAATCATAAAGTCGGAGGTTGGGATGGATATGGGTATTTTCCGTTGTCTGAATCTACTCGGGTGTATCGGTGTTCTTGTGTTGGGGATGCCGTCGTTCGGGGCTGTTCCGCAGGAGTATGAGCGGCTTGGAT
The DNA here is from genome assembly GCA_045641465.1 of Kiritimatiellia bacterium. GTDB lineage: Bacteria > Verrucomicrobiota > Kiritimatiellia > RFP12 > UBA1067 > RUG572. Next base: position 444 of record JAZUGW010000338.1, read on the forward strand.
TCATTCGTTCGACGGGGGAACAGTACATCAACACGGGTTATGTGCCTAAGGCACATGACAAGATCGAGTGTGTCGTCTTTGCGCCGAAAGGCGTGGCGCAGAATTCGTATGGGGCCATCTTCGGTACGAAGTCTAATTCGACGATGAACAACCTGTGGGGGTTCTTTGTCTATTTCAGCAATCGTTACGAAGCTCGATTTAACCGTAATCACAACGAGTTCATCAATCCGGATGGTACGCTTTTCCCCTATGACGAAAAGGTTTCGCTTACCTGCGAAGGAACTTCTGCTTCTTGGCGTAGCGCGAGTGGCGTGACGGGGCAGATTACCATCTCGGACGCGGATGTCGTCGATGCGGTGGCGCCGATCTTCCTTTTTGACCAGGGAAAAGGTGATGAAGCCCAGGGGGCGATCGGTCACAAATCGAACATCAGGCTTTATTCGTTTAAAGTGACCGATGCGAACGGTATGGTGCAGTGCGACTACGTGCCGGTTCGGCGCATTTCGGATGGCATGATCGGTCTCTTTGATCAGGCTCGGCAGGTTTTTGCCGGAAGTGCGACGGCGACCACGTTCGCAGCCGGCTGGGATGACGCGATTTCGGGTGAGACCTTTGTGAAGACGGGCGATGAACGGCTCGTTGTAAATGGGGTCGAACTCACGGGGGCGCTCACGCTGGAGGCTGGCACGCTTGCCGTGGCGGAGGCTGCTTATCAGGGAATCTCCTGCGGCTCGCTCACGCTTGCGGGAGGATCGCTCGCCTTTGCGCAGCTCGGCATCGGTACGCCCACAATCCGTGTGGCGGGTGCAGCGCAGGTGACAGGGAACGTCGCGGTGAAACTGCCGGCGGCGCTGGCGGCGGGTACGTACGATCTTGTTACGGCGGCATCTTTTGCGGTCGCATCGGGGGCTTCGATCTCGCTTGCCGAGGGGGCGGCGACGGGAGGCGACGGCGCCACGCGCACGCTTGAGGTGACGGAGACGGGCGTGCGCGTCGTAGTGGGTGCGCGAACCCTGCCGCGCGGCTATCGGGCGATTCCTTCCATTCGTTCCGATGGTCAGCAATGGCTTGATACGGGCGTCGATGCGGATGAAATGACATCAGTTGATCTGCGCTTCGGCGGTGTCTGTTATGTGAATCAGACCGTTTTCTTCGGTCAGGATGCCTGGACGGGGCATCGTTTCCTCTTCAACCAGCAATCGGGGCGTTTCTATTTCCACGGACGCGGAGTGGCGATGGCCACGGTTGCGGCTTCGACCGATTACCGGTTGACGGTCGGAAACAATGAACAGATCTATTTGACGACGGCTGATGCTGAACCCGCCGTTTATGCGGATACGCGTACATACAACGGCGCGAACCGACGCCTCGCGCTTTTTGCGACCAACGCGGGCGGATATCGTTCTTCGTTTACCTGTTACGGTCTCCGCATCGCCCGTTACGGTGAGATTGTGCGTGATTTCATGCCGTGTCGTGCGCCGAATGGCGAGGTCGGCCTTTGGGACTGGGTGAGCAGCCGCTTCTTCAACAACAAGGGTACGGGGGCGTTTGAAGGTGGCGATGAAGGAGCCGCTCGGCTCGGTTATCTGCAGGCGACGGGTACGCAGTACATTGATACGGGTTATATCGTCAAGGCGCTTGACAAGGTGGAATGCGTTGTAAAGACGCCTGCCAGTGGCTATCCCGCTACCTATAGTGCACTCTTTGGTACGAAGTACGCCGGAGATGAGACGACGGCATCGGGTACGATGAATCAGATCTTCGGCTTCTTCGTCCGATTCAGCAATCGGATGGAAACGCGTTACAATCGCGGCAAGTCGGAATATATGTCAACGACGCAGGGCGCGTCAGGAGAAGGAACTTTCCCCTATGATGAACGTACGACGTTGGTCTGCCAGGGCGATACGGCGACTTGGAGTAGCGTAAGCGGTACGTCGGGCTACATCACGGTGCCGCCGGAGGCGGTGGTCGATACAACGGCCCCGCTCTTTGTGTTCGACCAGAATTCCGGCGCGGGGGTCGCATTGGGACACAAGTCGGTCGCGGCGATCTACTCGTTGCGCATCACGTCAAGTGACAATGTGGTTCAGCGCGATTTCATTCCCTGGCGAACGGCGGCGGGCGAAGTGGGATTCTTTGACCGTGTGGAAGGAAAGTTCTACGCCAACAAGGGCACGGGGTCCTTCAAGTACGATGTCGCCTGTGCGGATCCGGATGTCGCCTCGGGAGATTTCGTCGTTTACGACGGGTTGATGGACTCGTCGACATCGTGGGGCGGCTGCACGAATGTGATCAAGCAACGGTCTTCGGAATTGAACATCGCCGCAGCAACGGCCTTCCCCGCGCTTACGGTGTTGGAAGGGACGGTGTCGCTGAAGAATGATGTCATTGGAGCGGCGACGATTGCCGGCAAGTTGACGCTTGCCGGCGGGACGATGCTGGCGGTTGATCTTCGCCCGTACGGATGTGACAGCTTTGTGGCCGAGTCCCTTGATCTGTCCACGGCGAGTGCCGAGTCGCCCGTGACGCTGAAGATTTCGGCGCGCGGCATTTCCTCTTTGGCGGAGGGACAGTCCTTCACGGTGATTCCGTCCGGACTTGTCGCCGGCGATGAACGAAAGTTCGAAGTGGTCGGATTCCCTGCGAGAATTCGGGTGGTGGATGGCGCCCTTGTGCTGGTGGCGTCTCCTGTGGGCACGGTTGCATGGACAGGCGCGGAGAATGGACGGAACTGGTCTGAAGACGGCAACTGGCAGGACAATCGGTATCCTCAAACAGGCGATAGCGTTGTGTTCAACCAGGCAGAGGGCGGCGTCCTTTCGCAGGACTTGGCAAGTCTCGTATTGAATGGTCTGACATTTGGCACGGAGGCTGGCGCCTATGCGAATGAAGGCGGTCTGACTCTTGGCGTGCTTCATGCGATTACCAACCTTTCTTCAAGTGTGCAGACGTTTGCGTTGCCGATGGCACTCGGCAGCGTCGGCGAGCCGTTTACGGCGTTCGTTGCCGCAGACGGTGGACTGACCCTGCCGGAAGTTACGGAGATGTCGTCGGATGTGCTGTATAAGAAGGGTGGTGGCGTGCTCGAGATTTCCGATGCGGCGATCTGTGCGGCGGGCGATGTCCGTGTGGAAGACGGTGTGCTTCAAATCGGTACGCGTTCAGGACGGACCCAGCGCCGTTACGAGCCGGTGCAGTTGACGACGTCCGACCAGCTTGTCTGGCGCAATACGTATCTCTCGAACGTTCGTACCGTCACGGCGGTGGCGGATCCCGATTCGGCGAGCGCACATAGCTACTGGAGCGGGTTGATCTTGCCGTTCCATTGGACGGTGGCGGCAGACGGTCTTTCGGCCACAGTTGATTTCCAGCAGTACGATGGTACCTATACGAAAGGCGTTTCGGTCGTGCTGACTCAGAAGGGCGACGATGTCTATGCCCGCTTTACGGCGATGCAATACCAGAAGGCGTTCATTGTGGGGCAGCCGTTTGCCAATCTGAAATCTACGTCGAACTACCGGTTGTCGCATCTGCGGCCGGTGACAACCTACGAACCGGTCATGATGACGACGGGGTGGCAGACCATCTGGAAAAACATCAACTTGGGTGAGGTGACGGGACTCAAGGGGTACTATACAGGAACCTGGTGCAATCAGTTCGTCGAAGCCACTGGATGGTTCTGGAACTACAACAGCGCGAGCGGAACGGCAACCGTGCAGGTGCATGACACCGGTCACCGGAGTACGGTCGTTGAACTCAAGCAGGTTGGCCCTGATGTACAGGCGCGTTCGATCCGTACGGGCTATTCGCCCGGAAAAACGCCGGCGGACAATATGGAATACCCGATTAATGGCGTGTCGGTCGCGACAGCACCGACGGGAGCTGGCTACGGGACCATCTATCTGCGTCCGTTGCCGATGAGCGACGATGAAATCGTGCGGCAGGAAGGGGGACAGATTGTCGTCTCGCCGGGTGCGTGCCTCGACGTGGGGCTCAACCACAACAATGCCGCGACGCTCGCCCAGACTGAATCGACGCATGGCAAGAAGGTGTTTGTGGCGGGTGATGGACCCGATGGACGAGGCGCACTTTACAATTCGGTCTTGACGGCGAACTGGGGTTGCACGTTCGGCCATGTCGTTCTGACGGGGAATGCTTCTGCTGGTGGTGGCGCGATGGACGTTCGTCCTCTCGCCGGCTCGACGCTCGCCTCTGCGGCGGGTTCGGCGCGTTTGGAGGGACCGTTCACGCTGACGACGGACTGTCAGCGTTTTTGCCTGTGTGACATGTCGGTCGATGTCGGGAGCATTGTCAACAAGCAGTTCATGGTGCTTGCGTACGGACTCACGGGCGGGGTGACGAATGGTATTCATCAGCTGGCAAATTCGCGCCTGCAGTTGCACAACGTCACGTTGACGAAGGACATGCCGCTGGTGGTGGATGCAGGTGCGACAAACGTCCTCCTCGATACCGTCTCTGCGGTGAGCGTTGTCAACGGGGCATTCACGGTGGAGGCCGGTGCGGAAGCCGCCTTCTCCCTCTCGCAGGATCTGACGCTCAATGATGTGTTCAAACTGGATGGCTCGGTGGAGACCTCGGGCGCGGCCTCGCTTGTCATGACGTACGCGCTTGAAGGGAATGGTACGCTTGCCGGCGCGCACATACGCTTCTCGGGTGCGAATTCCCAGTGGCGCATGAAGGCGGACAACACGGGCTTTATTGAAAAGGTGAACGCCGACGGTGTGACGGATGCGGCTTTCCTCCAGGGACTTCGGGCTGTCACCATCGTTTATACGGGTTCGCTGGAAGAGGCGAGGTCCTTTGATGTTGCGCCTGCGGGGAGTCTTTCGGAGTCCGATGCCGTTAACATTGCGCTCACCGTGGTGGATGCCGCCGGCGACGCCGTATCGGGTTGCCGTTTGGCCGTGGAAGAGGGCCGCCTGTGTTTCCATGTGGGCGACTTCTCGTTCCCGCGTACGGCAATCTGGACGGGCGAGGGCGATACGTCGGTCTATCTCGATCCCGACAACTGGATCTGCTCGAATGACCGAAAGGAAATTCTGCCGGGTGTTTCGCCTACGCTGGAAACGTGGATTAGCCTCAATACGCCGACGACGTTCAACTGCCCGGCGGGTTCGCTCGGCGTGAACAAGACCGTCTCGCTTTCGGGCGCGTACACGCTTGAACTCGCGGCGGACTGCGACTGGTCGGGTGTTGATCTCAACCACTTCGTCGGTATGACGACGATCGACCTCAAGGGCCACAATCTCACGGTGCTGATGTCGTCGAATCCCACGAACCAACTGGAAATCACCGACAGTTCCGCCGTCGGCGACGGTGGCACGTTGAGGCTTCTTGTGCCAGCCGGTCAAACGGTGACAAACGAGAAGGTCACGTTTACGGGGTCTCTCGCGCTGGAGAAGGCGGGTGCGGGCAAATACATCAACAAGATTCAAAACGCCCATTCGGGAGGAACGGCGATTGCAGAGGGTACATTCGCGCTCTTCAACGATGCCCACAACGGTACCACCTACGCCTGCGTACGTTTCCGCCATTTGGGTGTGGTGGGGTCGACGGTGACGGTGGCTGCGGGGGCAACCTTTGATTTGATGGGAAATTACGATTTGCACCAATATGCGCTTGTCCTTGCCGGTGGCCAGTTGACCTCGACAACCTATAAGATGAGTACCATCGATAATGGCGGAATCGGTTCGCTGACGCTGACGGCCGATTCGACGATCGATCTGCCGAAGACGGCGGACAATGTGGCCAACTTCCTGATTTTCAATACGGGGAATCCATGTTGGGCCGACCTCGGTGGCCATCGCCTGACGATCGATGTACACCCCGGAAGTGGAAACTATCTTTGCTTGAAGCAGTACGGGTTCAAGAATGGTACGGTGCGTGTGGTGAGCGGTGGCTGGTTCCGAGTGTATGGTGAGTCGATCGAATGGATCAACGCGTCGCTTGAAGAAGGTGCGGCGCTTTGGCTTGATGCGTCCGTGACAGTGGAGGATTTCCGGTGTTTCTATCAGAGTGCCGGTGACAAAAAGGGATCTGGCGGTATCAACATCAAGGGGGCGTACACGCCGGGTGGTGTTCTGTTCCACAACTTTACGATGCTGAACGGATCCACGTTTGATCTGAAGGGACTCGCGTTGCCCTGGCAGCTCGAGCCGATCACCCTCACCGCCGGCGGCCAGTTCTATGTGGACCTTGCGGGCAAGACGCTGTCCTCCGAAGATCCGGTCATTTCCTGGGATGCCGCGAATCCGCCGGAAGGCATCCAGCAGATGCGATTCCGCGTGTCGCGCAAGCCCGGCAATCCGCGCGGAGAGCTCAGCGTGCGCGCAGACGGTGTCTATTTCGTGAGCGGTTTTTCGATCTTCCTGCGCTGAGGAAGGTAACCTTGCGTAACGGGCGTGTCTGAGTTTTTCACCACGCCCTCTCACCCCGCCTTGCGGCGCGTTCGGAGAACGCGCCCGGTTACGCCGTCCCCTACAATGCGACATTACCTATTTTTTACCAAAATAGCAATGCTTGGGACGAGATTCTCGTCCTGCATCGGAGAAGGGGTCTGTCCCCATTCCCGAGGGGGCCTGTCCCCATTCCAGAGGGGGCTGTCCCCATTTCCTGAGGGGTCTGTCCCCGTTTGTGATATGCTGATTGCTCTTGAGTTCTGTCTGATCTTATGGTAGAATCTTAGATACTTGTTTCAGTATTTGTTCCTCAAACAAGGAAAAACTATGCAAAAAATTAAGAGTTGGTTTGTGTGTGTCGTGGTGGCATGCCTTGGTTGGTGTCTGCAGGCGGCGAATTCGGGGGCCTACTATGCGAATACGTTGCCTACGGCTGATACGCTGATTTGGCGTAATGTCAATCTTGCCGATCTTGCGGGCATGGATGCCTACATGAACGGCGGGTCGTTGAGCCAGACGGGAACGCCGATGGGCGGGTGCTACTTCTGGTCCTATGCGGCGGCGACGACTTCGGCGACTTGCCAGATCCAGATTTGGGA
>JAZUGW010000339.1:0-17785 GCA_045641465.1 Kiritimatiellia bacterium
TTTGTGGCGTAGCCCTCGCCGCAAATGAGGTTCTCCGTCTTGTCAATGAATTACGATTGGGCGAGGGCGTTGTAGCCACAACGGTTTTCGGCAAATACTGCGTATGCCGAAGGCATCTGCGTACTTCATAAGGCCTTGAAAGGCAAAAGGCGACCCACACTTATGCCCGAAGAGCCAAAAATCAAGGCACTTATCATGCAATGCAGGGTGCCTGTTTTTTGTTTCTAGGACAGATGGGACGGATGGGACCTATAGGACCGATCTCTTGTGATAGGCCCTATGGGTTTGATGGGATTGATCATGATAGGCCCTATGGGGCTTATGGGATTGATTTTGATGATGTATCAAAACCTCTCGGAACGACACCCTTTGACATCTCATCACTCTCGGAACGGTACCCTTTGATTCCTCATCAATGGTCGTCAGGACGATGCGGAACCCATCCTCCCAATCGAACAATAATGAAAATGAATTGTATTTTTCGTTTCACACTTTCGCCCATTTATGGTAAAATCTTGACTCAACAATAGGTGCATTGTGCCCACGAAACGGGTTTCGGTGTGCCGCCTCAACCATTTGAAGGGGAAACAGAAATGAAAAAGTACATTAAAGATCTCTTCTCGAAGGGACAGAGCACGCGCGGTGTTGGCTACCGCAGCGCGCTCCTGCTCGTCGTGCTGGCGTGCGTTTTCGGCGCACCGTTCCGTGCGCAGGCGGCGTATCAGACGATGGGGTCCGATCGAATCCTTCTCATGAATGACGACCTGCGGCCAGAAAACCAGGGGCGTATTGAGAATCAGGGATACTACTGTACGAATAGGACTGCTGGGACCACCTATTGGGTACATGAACCGATTGCCGACAATACTGCAACGGACGCCCGACGCTATCTCTTGCATGGTACCGACCATACTCTTTTTGATCCGGAAGGACATGCTCTATGGCGTTTGAGGGATTGCCGCGCGGGTTATGTGATTACAACGGGTACGTATTCAAAGAACCGTAACTGGTTGCCTTGGTCGGCGACTTATGCCCAGGAAAGTGGTGCTCCTGTTGTTCGTGCTTCTATTGATGGTAAGACTTATACCTTCAATACCAATGCGCCGAATGCGGCGATCGTCATGCGAAATGTCGAAACATCGATGGTCTATTCGCCATTCTATCACGATGGTATTGGTACCATTTACCTTGATACTGTCAATTCGTTATCGACGGGTACTGCTTCCTTTGAAATCCAGATTTCGACTAATTTGACGCAAGAAGCCCAGGTTACGGGGGAGGTGTCGTTTGAAGAGGTGGATCGAAAGGTTGATTTCAACAAATGGAATGACTACTATGAGTGGAAGACGATTCCGTTGACCGTGCTGGAGGTACGTGGAGCTGCGGTCTCTGAGTATATGACGGGGGGAGAAGGAGATACGAATCTTGTGATGCAGGTGACAGAGCAAGGGGCGACCCATTATTATCGACTCCGTACTCAGTTGAACTATTACGGTCCTATGCGTTTCCGTATTCGTCGCACCAGCCTTGATGGAAGTGGTGGTATTGATTCGGCTGGGTTGATTGTCATCGACAATATTGCTGTTTCCTATCCTCCGTCGACGATCAAATTTCATCGATTGGGTGATGATTTCGATGCGTCTCTAACAGGAACGAGCGTACTAGGTTGCATAGGCGACTTTGACAAGCCGTTTGTGACCTATGTGGACGATAATATCAATACCCACATCAACTTTTCTTGGGTAACGAACTTCCAGGACACGGCCCAGAACCTAAAGGTTACCAAGCCTTATATCTTCTATCGTTGGCGTTATATGGATCAAAAGGTCAACGATTGGAAGAGTGTTCCTTTGACGACGAATTCAATGGTGACGACGCAAGCAACCGTGGATTTTGAGAAAAACGCGATGAATACCCAGTTGGTCTCCGTTGCGGGGATACCGCTCAAGGACGGAGTTGGCGACTTGGAGTATTTCTTTACGGCGACATTTTCCGGCCCAAGCTATGTTCCTCGAGATTACGCAAACGATCGGGCGGTCGGCTTCGGTAAAATGCCGGGAAGTACTAAGACTTGGTCGGAGGCCATTACATCGGTTTCGAATACCCTTGAAATCTCCTCCGACATGTACACGCCGGCGCGTGGAAAGGACTACTTCACGCGTATTCGTGAAGGTCTGAGCGATTACAAGTGGGTGGCCCTCTGCACGTCGCTGACGACGAACGGGACGGAAGAGGTCGTCAAGCAGGATTTCCGCATGGAGCTCGTGGGCGACCATACGTGGCGGACGCACTACTATGTGCCGACGAACCGCGTGGGCGAGCGTCTGTCGTTCCACTTCCAGGGCGAGGAGATCTTCACGAACGCCTGGGTTTCGGGCTATCATCATCGCACGAACACGTGGTACTGCGACATCGCGGAGCTGCCGTACATTCCGTATACGTCGGCGGCGGGTCTCGGGTATCATCGCGACATCTCGTGCGTGCTGGACGGCGTGGGAACGCACCTGCTGATCGAGTTCAACGACGAGCTGCTGTCGTTCAGCATCTCGCACGCGACCTACCAGAACTTCAACGCCTGGACGGACGCGACGAGCGGCTACGTGGGCCATACGAACTGGAACGGCGAAGGCGCGGTGGGGGTTTCCGACGCGAAGCAGAAGTATGTGCTGGAAATGACGAAGGATAACGGATGGGAAGGGTCGGTCTTTACGAAGGACTACTGGTATGAGGCCTTCGATTCGAACGACCATGTCACCTATCCCCTGAACAAGCGCTTTGACGAACATCGCACGCCGAACGGCTGGACGGCGGGCCATGGTCTTTTCATTCCGACGCAGCGCAATCAGACGGATGAGTCAATGGGGTTGCAGATTGAGGGCCGAGGGCAGGGCTGGATTGCGATGGACAGCTTCTCGGATGATATGATGCCGAAGGGTATCGACAAGGTGTCGTTCCGTGCACGTATTGCGCAGGAGCCGCGTTTTGAAGATTTCGCCTGGTATATGGACGAGGTTGGTGCGACGAACTATGCCATCTGCGCGCGTCTCTCGATGGGCCATGGCGGAAGTGATATTTTGAGGAATCCCGCCGATATTTCGCCGGGAACACCGTCCGTTTCTCTTGTCGGTTATTATCGCCCTTCGGTTGGCTGTTATGAGTTTCGTATCACGCGATGCGGTCAGGAACAATTGTGCGCGACACTCTACAAGTGGGTTCCTGGTATGCTTGGTATGGAGTGTGTGGGTTTGTCGTCCAATATAATTTCTGTGGCGGATAACGATGCGCTTGCGATCGCCTACAATGGGAATACTCCAGTTAAGAAATTTGGTAACTACCTTGTTCCGAATACCAAGAATGATGAAACGACCAAGCTTACGGGATCTCGCGCATATCTTCTCATAAGGAAGGTGTCATCAACTCAGGTTCACCTTGAGGGTTGGTTGAGTAAGACGCGAGGTTCCGCTTCGTTGGATGGTGACAAGGACAATATGACGTTGGTCGTCAAGCACGATGATAGAAACGAAGGATCGAATAAGGTCTTGACAAAGGGGGCGTATGGTGTTGGATCGACCGATTGCGGTGCGACATTCTATGAGCTGTCAAAGCATTCCCTCCTTGCTGCAGGTACTGTCAATTATGCGGGAACGTATATAGACAAATTGCCCGGATACGACGCGGAAGATTGGGTCTTTTTCCCGACTCGGTGGAACTTGAACAAAAATGCGTCGACAACAGGTTGTGCCAATTTTGACTCCGTTATTCCTTCCACTCAAACGATTCGGCTTGAGTTCAAGTTACCGACTAGCGGTGACGGCTGGCAGGAGAGCGGCTACGAGCGGGTTATCAGCAGCTTCTCGACGAACAAGTACGAGTTTCTGCCGCGCGTGTCGCAGAGCTATCAGGTGCGTCTGCGCACGGGTGGTAATTCGTGGGACGACGTGCGTACAGACTTGGCGGTGGACGAAATCCGCGTGACGAGCTGGCAGGCGGAGAACTATCCGGACCTCGCGTACTACAACGGCCAGTCGTTCAACTGGGTCTACATGCAGGGCGTGGTGACGAACTTCGGCGGCAAGACGGCGCTTTCGCTGCAGCCGAGCCGTGCCATTCCCGGGAAGGCGCAGGGTTTGCGTTCGCCGTTCCTGGCCAACGGCCTCTCGATGTTCAGCTTCGACTATGTGAATGCGACGGTGAATACGAAGCTGCTGCTGCAGGTCTGCACGAACCTCACGGCTGTCGGTAGCGTGAGCGAGTCGCTCACGACCTATCCGCCGGAGAACTACAACTGGACGACGGTGGACACGTGGGACTTCTCGACCGGCAAGTATCCGCTCTCGGGTTCGCTCACGCACTACATGAGCTTGCGTGCGCCAATCAAGGGTCTGATCCGTCTTGTGACGGATAAGAGCGTGATCGAGAAGTGCATCGCCGAAGAGGGCAAGGCGACGCGCAATGTCACCTACGGTCAGATCATCATCACGGGTGCGTACTGCTACGACGAACCGGCGCTCGACCTGCGTTCGTGGTATGCGTGGAACTTCCACACGGCCGGTTGGAATACGGAAGACAAGCGCTTCGGCTATCTCTTCGATTCGCCGGACGGCCTTTCGGGTTCGCTCAACTTCTCGGCGCTCGATTCGGATAACCTGACGGCAGATGCTGCGGGTATTGGCCTGGCGGACCGCGGTGACATCGAGGCGTACAAGGCGAACAACTCGTTCGTGCAGTGTCCGCCGCTCACGAACGGCATTGGTTCGGTGAGCTTCCGCGCCCGCACGTTTGATACGAATGCAACGCACAAGGCCGCGTGGGTGACGCTGTACGGTTCGTACGAGCCGGACGACGACCAGCTCGTGTCGCCGGAAAGCTGGAAGCGCATCACCGACTTCAAGATCACGAATACGACATACCAGACGTATCAGTGGAAGACGACGGACGACAGTTCGCAGTATCGTGCGATCCGTCTTGAGATGGCGGGCAGCCATACGGGCCGCAATCCCTCGACGGGCGCTTCCACGCCCGAGTGGGATCGTCCGAAGGAGACGCCGTTGCAGCGTGTGTTCCTCGACGAAATCTCGGTGGGCGAGCCGATTCAGCCGCGCATCGTGTTCCGCAATGTGCGTCCGTTCCGTACGGGCATTGTGGATATTCCGCCGTGTGTCGTCTCGAACGTGACGGATCTCAGCGAGCAGCCGCTCTTCGGTGAAAGCTGGGGTCTGCAGTGCACGATCGAGCCGCAGCAGATGGGCGACGATCTGGACGAAGAGAGCATCAAGGTGTTCGCGGCGTTCAAGCGCGGCGTGCTGCCGTGGGGCTATGAGAGCTGGAGCAACGAGGTGCGGGCGGTTCAGCTCGACCACGTGCCGGGTACGTTGACGTTCCGTTCGTCGTACAACATTCCCGAGAGCATCATCTCGCCGGTCGATACGCCGACCTCCACGTATCCAGACAACGTGTGGCAGTACTACATCTGGTGCGAGTTCTCCGACAAGGCGGGCAACAAGCATCGCCACAGTCTTGACAGCGTGGACTGGTCGGTGCCGAGCTGGTACAACGGCATTCAGGATCTCAACGAAACGTACCGCAGCCAGGGCTTTGCGGGCTATACGATTCTCGATACGATCTCGCCGAAGCGCGCGTGGATCAACGAAGTGAACCTGTGCGACACGGGCATGTTCGACAACTCGGACGGTGCGCGCCAGTTCATTGAAATCGCGGCGCCGCGCGGGGCGGATCTGTCGATGTGGTCGATCAACATTCTCGGCTCGGGTCTCAAGCGCGGTACGATCGCGACGTACGGCGTTGCCAACGCGAAGCTGAACCCGAACCCGAAGATGGGTCGTCAGCTTGGCGTCGACTGGACGAACAACTACACGGTGGTGGCGTTGCGCAGTCCGGAAGCAGCGCAGGCCGGTCAGGTCGCCGGTGCGGACGGCACATGGAACGCGCTCGACTCGGATACGTGCAACATGTTGCAGATGTCCGGCAAGAGCTCGATGTACTACTACGAAACGTACGGTATCGAACTGGTGCGTCCGAGCGGCGTGATCGAGCATCAGGTGGTCATTCAGGGTACGAACGTCTATGCCGGTACGGAGTGGGAAGGCTACGGTTCGGGCACGAACCTGCTGGCGAAGCTCCTTGCGGCGGATGGCCGTATGGCGGAATGGTTCTTTGCGGGCGCCGACCAGTCCACGGGAACGCTGGGCGTGTTCAAGAGCCATGGCGAGAACGAGCTCTGCTGGACGAACACGCTTGTGGCCACGGCGGGCGAGCTGAACAAGTTCGACGACGGCACGCGTCAGCTGATCGATCCGACCTGGTTCCTGCAGCCGAACGGCACGAACGTGTGGATCTATGCGACGGTGCTGGGCGACCACATCCACCAGGCCATCGGTTCGAAGACGAACAACAGCGAAGTGTTCATCATCAAGAAGGGCACCTCGACGAACATCGTCTACACGGCGGACAAGTGGTGGGCGCTCGGTGATGTGACGACGAACGAGGTGAAGGTCGCCGACGCGGAAGGCCGTGCGGATCGTGCGGACAATCACAAGTGGACGCTGACCCTCAAGGACGTGACGGAAACCGTGACCGTGTACGCCGACGAAAAGGCGGGCGCGGAAGTGACGGGCGTGGGCGTCGACAAGACCGACCCCTACTTCCCGGCGATCATGGACTGGCTTGCGGACAAGGACGACGAGAACGGCCTCTATCTGGCGCAGTTCGTGCCGCTGCATGGCAACATGGCATACGCGCATGATCTCGGCCTGAAGGAGATGTACTGGCTCGACATCGATCCGACGAAGCCGGGTTGGGTGCTGCGCGCCGGCATGGGTGGCAAGGGCTCGTCGAGCTCGAACCCGGTGCAGCCGATCTACCTGGAGGAATTCGGTCGTACTTATACGAACTCGCGCGTGGTGGTGACGATGATGATCACGAACACAGTCACGCACGCGGTGCGTCCGCCGGACCACCTGTTGGGTCTGGAGCCGGGCAGCAACAGCTACGACTACGACTATGGTTCGCCGGCGTGGACGAGCGTGACGTTCAAGATCTGCGGTGCGCTGCAGCGTTCGGACGTGACGAACGTCTCCTCGAACTACTATCCGCTGCGTTGGTTCGTGTTCACGAAGAATTCGTTCGACGAGAACTTCCAGACCACGATCGACCTGTGGGATCCGCGTTCGCAGAACTCGCCAGGCTGGTTCTACGGCTGGGGCGACTATCCGGGCGTGCCGATCTGGTATCGTTGGCGTCTCGACGGCGATCCGGCGTGGTATGATACGGCGGAACCGCTGAATTCGAAGTCGACCTACTCGGAGTAGGTTTTAGGTTTTAGGGATTAGGTTTTAGGTTTTAGGACGAGCGGCTAGAGAGTAGAGAGTCGTGAGTCACGAAGAGAGAATTGAAGTAAGAGTCTAAAATGAGCGAGTACGATCATCAGGCGATTGAAGCGAAGTGGCGTAAGTTCTGGTTGGAGAACAAGACGTTCAAGACGGATGCGACGGCCGACAAGCCGAAGTTCTACTGCTTGGACATGTTCCCGTATCCCTCGGGTGCGGGTCTGCATGTCGGCCATCCGGAGGGTTATACGGCAACGGACATCCTCTGCCGCTACAAGCGCATGAAGGGCTTTAACGTGCTCCATCCGATGGGGTGGGACGCGTTTGGCTTGCCGGCGGAGCAGTATGCGGTGGAAACCGGCACGCACCCGGCGATCACGACGAAGAAGAATGTGGACCGTTTCCGTCAGCAGATCCAGGCGCTGGGCTTCAGCTATGACTGGGATCGCGAAGTCAACACGACGGATCCGAAGTACTACAAGTGGACGCAGTGGATCTTCGAGCAGCTCTATAAGAAGGGGCTTGCATACGTGGCGGAAGTGCCGGTGAACTGGTGTCCGGCGCTTGGCACCGTGCTCGCGAACGAGGAGGTGATCGACGGGCGGTCGGAACGGGGCAACCATCCGGTGATTCGCCGTCCGATGCGTCAGTGGATGCTCAAGATCACCGAGTACGCCGAGCGCCTTCTGAGCGGACTCGACTCGCTCGACTGGCCGGAGGGCATCAAGGAGATGCAGCGCAACTGGATCGGCAAGTCGACCGGCGCGCTCGTGAACTTCAAGGCGACGGGTACGAACGACACGATCACCGTCTACACGACGCGGTGCGATACCTTGTTCGGCGCCACCTACATGGTGCTCTCGCCGGAGCACGCGCTCGTGGCGAAGTGGCTGGAAGACGGCACGATCAAGAATGCCGACGAAGTGAAGGCCTACCAGAAGAAGGCGGCCTCGAAGAGCGATCTCGAGCGGACCGAGCTCAACAAGGAGAAGACGGGTGTGCGCCTTGAAGGCGTGCAGGGTGTGAACCCCGTGAACGACACGGCGATTCCGATCTTCATTTCCGACTATGTGCTCGCGAGCTACGGCACGGGTGCGATCATGGCCGTACCGGCGCATGACGAGCGCGACTTCGATTTCGCGAAGGTGTTCGACCTGCCGATCGTGCAGGTTGTGGCGGCGGCGGACAGCGACGAGGCGAAGAACGCCTCGAAGGATCCGGTGCCGTACACGAAGGACGCCGCCTACACCGAAATCTACTCGGGCGTGATGGTGAGTTCGGGCTTCCTCACGGGGCTTTCCGTGGACGATGCGCGTAAGGCGATGATCGTCTGGTTGACGGAAAAGGGCATGGGTCAGGCGAAGACGCAGTACAAGCTGCGCGACTGGCTCTTCAGCCGTCAGCGCTACTGGGGCGAACCGTTCCCGGTGATCCACTGGGAAGACGGCACGCAGAGCCTCGTCGACGAAGGCGACCTGCCGCTCACGCTGCCGG
Organism: Kiritimatiellia bacterium; assembly: GCA_045641465.1. Classification (GTDB taxonomy): domain Bacteria; phylum Verrucomicrobiota; class Kiritimatiellia; order RFP12; family UBA1067; genus RUG572. The sequence continues at coordinate 8,841 of JAZUGW010000339.1, forward strand.
AGCTCGCGGACTACAAGCCGACGGGCACGGGCGAACCGCCGCTCGCGAAGGCGACCGACTGGGTGAATGTGGTTGATCCCGCCACGGGCAAGAAGGGCATTCGTGAAACGAACACGATGCCGCAGTGGGCGGGCAGCTGCTGGTACTATCTGCGCTATATCGATCCGCTCAACGACAAGGCGTTCGCCGATGCGGAGCTTCTGAAGAAGTGGCTGCCGGTCGACCTCTATGTGGGCGGTGCCGAGCATGCGGTGCTGCATCTGCTCTACAGCCGTTTCTGGCACAAGGTGCTGTTTGACCTCGGTCTCGTGCCGACGGACGAACCGTTCCAGAAGCTCGTCAACCAGGGCATGATCCTCGGCATGGCGTTCAAGAACAAGCGTGGCGTGCTGATTCCGAAAGACCAGGTCACGTGGAAGGGCGACAAGCCGTGGGGACCGAAGGAACTCGACGGCGATCCGAACGACCTCGAAGAGCTCACGGAAATTCCGGCGAAGATGTCCAAGTCGCTCAAGAACGTCGTCAATCCGGACGATGTCATCCGCGACTACGGTGCCGATTCGCTTCGTCTCTACGAGATGTTCATGGGTCCGCTGCAGGCGGTGAAGCCGTGGAGCACGAAGGGTGTGGAAGGCGTGTACCGCTTCCTCAAGCGCGTGAACAAGATGGTCACGGAGCAGCCGATCGTCGATCGCGCGCTCACGAAGGCCGAGGCGAAGACGCTCAATGCGACGGTGAAGAAGGTCGGCGAAGACCTCGAAGCGATGAGCTTCAACACCGCGATTTCCGCGATGATGGTGTTCGTGAACGAGTTTGCGGGCGACGGCAAGGAGCTGCCGCGCGAAGCGGCCGAGAAGTTCGTTCTGTGCGTGGCGCCGTTTGCGCCGCATTTGGGCGAAGAGCTCTGGCAGGTGCTGGGCCACAGCGACACGCTCGCGTACGAACCGTTCCCGAACTTCGACCCCAAGGCGCTCGTCGAGGACGAGATTGAGATTCCCGTGCAGGTGCTCGGCAAGCTCCGCGGGCGCGTGACGGTGAGCGTGAACGCGACGCCGGCCGAGATGGAAGCGGCCGCGAAGGCGAATGCCGATGTGGCGAAGTTCCTCGAAGGCAAGACGATCGTGAAGGTGATCGCCGTGCCGAAGCGGATGGTGAACTTCGTCGTTCGCTGAGGCGAACGACGAAGCAGCGAATAGGTTAAAGTGAATAGTGAATAGGTAAGTTTACAAAGTTTAACGAAAGGAAAAAGAAATGAAGAAGCTGTTGGTTCCCTTTTGTGCGATGGTGATGGCGTTTGCGTGCGTGGCGGCCGATCAGGCCCAGCCGGCGACGAAGCTCCCGGCGGCGCGTGCACGTGCGCGTGCGGCGCGTCCGACGATGCATGGCATCCGCAATGCGAATGTGCGTCCGTTCGGCAAGCTGGCGGACGGTACGGAAGTGAAGCTCTACCGCCTGCGCGGCATCGGTGGTCTGACCCTGGATATCACGGACTTCGGCGGGCGCCTCGTGCGCTGCTATGCGCCGGACAAGTATGGCAATCTCGCGGACGTCACGCTGGGCTGGAACACGCCGGCGGAGTATGAGAAGTGGGGCCACTCGATGGGTACGCTCATCGGCCGTTTCGGCAACCGCATCAAGGACGGCAAGTTCTCGATCGACGGCAAGGAATACCAGCTCGCGTGCAACGAAGACTGCAAGAAGCCGAACACGACGCGTCACTGCAACCTCCACAGCGGCCCGAAGGGCTGGGACTCGAAGGTGTGGAAGGTGCGTCCGTTCCGTCAGGGCTTTGTGCAGGGTCTTGAGCTTTCGATCGTTTCGCCGGATGGCGACATGGGCTTCCCGGGCACGGTGACGTGCAAGGTCACGTACAAGGTGCTGCCGAACAACACGTGGACGATCGACTACGAAGCCACGACCGACAAGCCCACGGTGCTCAACCTCACGCACCACACCTACTGGAACATGGCGGGCGAGTCGAGCGGCAACGTGCTCAACCAGGAGCTTCAGATCAACGCGGATGAATACACGCAGACCGACATCGGCCTCATTCCCACGAAGAATGCGCCGGTCAAGGGCACGGGCATGGACTTCACGACGCTGCGTCCGATCGGTGCGAAGATGGATCTCATGAAGGCCGAAAAGGCGTTCGCCCCGATGGACAACTGGTACGACCACAACTTCGTGCTGCGCGGCAAGAACGGCGAGCTCAAGCAGGCGTGCATCATGCGCGATCCGGCGTCGGGCCGCACGATGGAAATCTGGACGACCGAACCCTGCATGCAGATGTACGGTGCGCAGAACTTCGAGCCGACCGAACCGGCGAAGGCCGCGGGCAAGAACCTCTGCCCGTTCGCGGGTATGGCGCTTGAGACGCAGCACTATCCCGACTCGCCGAACCGTCCGGACTTCCCGTCCACGCTGCTGCGCCCGGGTGAGACGTACAAGAGCCACACCGAGTATCGTTTCAGCGCGAAGTAAGCAAGGTCCTGTCTGGGAGGGTCCTCCCTCCCAGGCACTACACTTTTCCTCTTCGCCCCTTCCCCCCTCCGCTTAATCTTTAACGTTTAACTTTTAATCTTTAACTTTCAACCTTTAATTTTCCTGTCATGCATGTAGTAGTCTGTATCAAACAGGTTCCGGATACGACAAATGTCCGAATCAACCCGAAAACAAACACGCTCATGCGCGAGGGGGTCGAGTCGATCATCAATCCGTTCGACGAATACGCCCTTGAAGAAGGCCTGCGTCTGAAAGATGCGGTCGGCGCGAAGGTGAGTGTCATTACGATGGGTCCGCCGCAGGCGACCGTCGTGTTGCGTGAAGCGCTCGCGCGTGGCGCGGACGATGCGTTTCTCGTGTCGTCCCGTGCCTTTGGCGGTGCCGATACGCTGGCGACCTCGTACACCATTTCGATGGCGATTCGCAAGGCGTGCGGCGGCAAGGCGCCGGATCTGGTGCTGTTCGGCAAGCAGGCGATCGACGGCGATACGGCGCAGGTGGGTCCGGGCGTTTCCGAGTTCCTCGAAGTGCCGTTGGTGACCTATGTGAAGAAGTTGGACGTGAAAGGTGGCACGTATCAGGTCACCTCGGTGATGGACGACGGCGAGCACGAGATCACGGGTGCGTTCCCGTGCGTGATGACGGTGCTCAAGGAGGCGTCCACGCCGCGTTTTGCGCCGCTTGCGGGCTGGCGTAAGGCGGCGAAGGCCGAGGTTACGGTGCTGGACGAAAAGGCGCTGGCGGCGGATCCGATTCGCATCGGCCTCGCGGGTTCGCCCACGAAGGTCGTGACCATCTTCCCGCCGCCTACGAAGGGCGGTGGCGAAAAGGTCGACGCGCGCGGCAATGCCGAAGCGGGTGTGCAGGCGATTGCGAAATTTTTGCAGAAGAAGGGACTGGTGAAGGCATGAGCGCACCGATTTTCATCGATCCGAAGAAGTGCAAGGGCTGCGGCAAGTGCGTGAAGGGTTGCGGCTTCGGCGCGCTCAAGATGATCGACGCCCCGGGCGTGAACAAGGCGAACAAGCTTGCTGAAGTCGACACTTCGGCCTGCAAGGCCTGCTACGCGTGCGTGAAGGGCTGTCCGTTCCAGGCGATCTCGGAAGTCAAGCAGAAGATCTACGGTACGGACCATATCGAACAGTACAAGAACATCTGGGTCTTCGCCGAGCAGAACGAAGGCAAGATCGCGGAGGTCGCGTACGAACTGCTGGCGAAGGGCGTGGAGCTGAAGGGGCAGCGCGGGAAGGGCACGAAGCTCGCCGCGGTGCTGCTCGGCAGCCAGCTGCCCAAGGAAGCGGAGGAAAGCCTCATTGCCGCGGGTGCCGACATCGTCTACAAGGTGGATGATCCGTCGCTCGCCAACTACGAGGCGAACGTCTACGTGGATGCGGTCTCGCAGCTGATTGCGAAGCACAAGCCGGAAGTCGTGCTGGCGGGTGCGACGGCGGTGGGCCGGGCCTTCTTCGCGCGCGTCGCGGTGAAGGTGCGTACGGGTCTTACGGCCGACTGCACGATGCTCAAGGTCGAAGAGACCAAGAACAAGGACACGGGCGTGCTGCAGATGCTGCTGCATCAGACGCGTCCGGCGTTCGGCGGCAACATCATGGCGACCATCATGACGCCGAATCATCGTCCGCAGATGGCGACGGTGCGTCCGAAGGTGTTCAAGAAGGCGCCCCCGGATCCGAAGCGGAAGGGCGAAGTGCTGCTGGAGGCGCTCAAGCTGATTGCGCCGCAGACGAAGCTCGTGAAGGTGACGCGCGATGCGGAGGCGATCGACATTGCGGCGCATGACATTCTCATTGCCGGCGGACGCGGTCTCAAGAAGGAAGAGAATTTCAAGCAGCTCTTCCGTTTGGCGGAACTGCTCGGCGGTGAAGTGGCGTGCTCGCGTGCGTGCGTCGACGCGGGGTGGTGTCCGGTCTCGCGCCAGGTCGGCCAGACCGGCAAGACCGTGGCGCCGAAGCTCTATCTCTGCTTCGGCATCTCCGGCGCGATTCAGCATTTGGAGGGCATCCGCGGCGCGGATACGATCATTGCCATCAACTCGGATCCGAATGCGCCGATCTTCGGCGTGGCGGATCTCGGAATCGTCGGCGACTTGTTCGAGATTCTGCCGGCGCTGATCAAGGAACTCGAGGCGAGGGGCTAACATGGCAATTGAAACTGACATTCTGGTGGTAGGTGCGGGTCCGGCGGGCCTTGCGACGGCGATTGCGCTGCTCCGGCGCGCCAAAGGGAAGAAGCCGACGGTGCTCGTGCTCGACAAGGGCCGTTCGCCCGGTTCGCACGTGTTGTCGGGCGCGATTCTCGATCCGCGTACGTTGAAGGACGTTCTCACGGAAGAGGAAATCGCGAAGCTGCCGTGCGAGGCGAAGGTCTGCAAGGAAAGCTTCCGCTGCAATTTCACGGCGGGCTTCTCGATGAAGATCCCGTGGGTGCCGCCGATGATGAGTTCGAAGGGCTTCCCCGTGATTTCGCTCACGAAGATGACGGCTGCGCTCGCGCAGATCGCGCAGAAGGAAGGCGCCGAAGTCTACACGGGCTATGCGGTGACGTCGCTCATCGAAGAGAACGGTGCGATTGTGGGTGCGCGCACGGGCGAGAAGGGTCTCGACAAAGACGGACAGAAGAAGAGCAACTACCTGCCGAGCGAAGAGATCCGCGCGAAAGTCGTGGTGCTCGCGGAAGGCGGTTCGGGCATTCTGACGGAAAAGCTCATCGCGGAGAAGAAGCTGCAGGGAACGCGTCCGCAGACCTACGCGCTCGGTATCAAGGAGCTCATCGAAGTTCCGGCGGGCACGCAGACGGCGGGCGAAGTGATGCACACGTTCGGCTGGCCGGCGGACTTCAACACCTACGGCGGCGGATTCGTCTATCACGTGTCCGAAACGCAGGTGATGGTCGGCTATGCGTATGCGCTTGACTACACGCGTGCGGAGATCGATCCGTTCCGTCTGTTCCGCCGCTTCAAGAGCACGAGCGCGGTGGCGCCGCACATCAAGGGCGGCAAGACGGTGGCGTATGGCGCGAAAGTGATTCCCGAAGGCGGGTTCTATTCGGTGCCGAAGCTGCACGTGCCGGGCTGCCTGATCGTCGGCGACGGTGCGGGACTGCTCGACTCGCTGCGCATCAAGGGCATTCACATTGCGATTGAAAGCGCCGTGGCGGCGGCCGAAGCGATCCTTGCAGGCGGCAAGGGCGATGCGATCGGAAACAAGTACGAAGAGCTGCTCAAGGCGACGCCGGGCTGGAAGGAAATGGCGCGTGTGAAGAACGTGCGCGCCGCGTTCTCCTACGGCATGCCGTGGGGTGTGGCGGCGGCGGGCCTTGCGTGGCTCACGCGCGGCTTCTTCCCGAACTTCCGCATCCCCGGATGCGACGAAGCCGATGCGAAGGCGCTGCAGCCGCTCGATCGTGAGGCGCTCGCGCGCGAGAAGGCGAACGAAGTCGAAACGTCGCCGGTCCAGCCGGATCGTCTGACGGACGTCTTCATGAGCGGCGTGATCCACGAAGAGAACCAGCCGTGCCACCTCAAGATCAAGAATCCTGCGCTCTGCGCCGAATGCGAAAAGAAGTTCGGCTCGCCGTGCACGCGGTTCTGTGCGGCGGAAGTGTATCGGCGCGAAGGCGAAAAGCTGCAGATCGACTTCTCGAACTGCCTGCATTGCAAGACGTGCCGGATCAAGTGTCCGTATGGCAATATCGACTGGACCTTCCCGCAGGGCGGCGACGGTCCGCGCTATACGCGGATGTAGAGGGGGCTAGGTTTTAGGTTTTAGGTTTTAGGTGTTAGGTGTTAGGTTTTAGGTTAAAGAGTTTAAGAGCTAAAAGTCTGGAGAGAAAGAGATGGAACTGAACAGAAGAAATTTCTTTAAGGGTGCGGCGGCGGCGAGTGCGTTTCTGCCGAGCTTCAACATCCTGCATGCCGATGACCACAACTGGGATGTCAAGTACGATGGCAAGGGCGTCATCGGGCCGAAGGACGACCAGATCAACGTGGCGCTCATCGGCTTCGGCGCGGAGGCGCGTGTGCTGTCCGAGTCGATCGTGCGCATCCCGGGCGTGCGCGTGAAGGCCGTGTGCGACATCTGGAAGCTTCAGTGCCAGTTTGCGAAGGCGTTCTTCAAGGGCTATGGACACGATGTCAACACGTACGAAGACTATCGTGACATGCTCGAGAAGGAAGACAAGAACATCGATGCGGTTGTCATTGCGACGCCCGACTGGATGCACTGCGAGCATGCGTGCGCGTGCATGAAGGCCGGCAAGCATGTGTACTGCGAAAAGGAGATGTCGAACCGCCTCGAGCTCGCGGCCGAGATGTGCCGCGTGTCGAAGGAGACGGGCAAGCTGCTGCAGATCGGTCACCAGCGTCGGTCGAATCCGCGCTATCGCCACTGCTTCGAGACGATCGTGCCGAACATGCTTGGCCGTGTGACGAACGCCTATGCGCAGTGGAACCGTTCGCTGCTGCCGTTCAACGTGGTGAAGCGTCCGCCGAAGCAGGCCGTGCTCGACAAGTACGGCTACAAGAACGCCGAGCAGTTCCTCAACTGGCGTTGGTTCTACAAGCACGGCGGCGGCTCGATGGTGGACCTCGGTTCGCACCAGATCGACATGTTCATCTGGGCGATGGGCGTGCCGCCGTCGAGCGTTACGGCTGTGGGCGGCAAGGATGCGTTCAAGCCGCGCCGCGAAGCCTATGACCGCGTGCTCTGCATCTACGAGTTCACCCTGCCGGACGGCACCAAGAACGAGGCGTTCTACCAGGTGCTTTCGTCGAACGCGCGTGGCGGTTTCTACGAGCAGTACATGGGCGAGAAGGCGGCGCTGACGATTGCGGAAATCACGGCGCGCGGCAATACGGTGCAGCGCGATCTCGGCAACTCCATCAACGGCTGGACCGACGTCGAATGGCGTTCCTTCATGGAGAAGGGCTGGATCCTGCCGGGTGCCGACGACAAGATCAAGATCAAGGATCCGTCGAAGGAAATTGCGGTCGATACGCGTATCACGGCGCTGGCGAACGGCAACCCGATCAGCGTGGCGCTCAACAAGCCGGCGCACATGCCGCACCTCGAGAACTTCTTCGCGGCGTGCCGTCATGGCGAAAAGCTGAACTGCCCGGCGGACCTCGCGTACGAGAGCGCCGTGGCCGTGCTGGCGGCGAACAAGAGCGCCGATACGCATCAGACGCACTACTTCAAGCCCGAAGACTTCAAGGTGCCGCCGCGTCCTGCGGCCGCCGCGCCTGCGGCTCCGGCCGCCGCTCCGCAGCCGGCTGCGCCGGCAAAGGCGTGAAGCGCGCATTAACAGCGCTCGTCACCGCGCTTGCGGCCATTTCAATGGCGGCAGGCGCGGTGAATGCGTCCCCGGCGTCCGCTGCGCCGGTGGCACGGGGTTCGTCGTTGTCGTCGGGGCGGATGCGTCCGTCGATCACCGCCGATTTCAATGCGACGCTCTCGAACATCTTCGGCCGCGTGCGGTGGGAATGGGGACGCGATCCCGATGCACCGGCGAAACCGAAGGCTGAAAAGCAGGGACCCTCGCGCGGCTTTCCGTTCTTCTCACGTGGAAACGCCCGTCCGCAGAAGGCCTCGCGGCACGAAGTGTTTGCGGCGGCGAAGACCAAGCTTGCGGTCATTGTGACGGGCGGACACGCCGGCACGGGATTTCTCGTGCAGGAGGGTGGCCGCACGTGGCTGTACACGAATGCGCATGTCGTGCGCAACCAGCCGTATGTGAAGGCGACGATGCTGGACGGCACGACGCTGAAGCTCGGTGCGCGCGAGTATGCGGCCGAACGCGATTTGGCGCGGTTTGCGCTCGCGGCGAAGTTGCCGGCGCTCGAGTTGCGCCAAGGGCTGCCCGATGTGGGCGAGCACATTACAGTGCTGGGCAACAGCGATGGACGCGGCGTCATCACGGAATTGAAAGGACGCGTCGTGGGGGTGGGTCCGTCCGAGATCGAAATCGACGCCACGTTCACGGCGGGCAACAGCGGAAGTCCCGTCATCGATGCGAAAGGGCGCGTCGTCGCAGTGGCGACGTATCTGCGCAACTGCCGGAACGACGCCGACTGGTCCAAGCGGAACACGCGCTTCAACGGCATCCGCCGTTTTGCGCTGCGGCTGCAAGGCGTTCAGTGGGAAAAGCCCTGAGTGACAATCTACTTGACTTTCATACGGGGATAGTACATAATCTATACACTTAAACCGAATAAGGACAATCCAACAGGAGTTCATTTAATGCAGAATCAGGAAGTTTACGACAAGGTGCTGGCTGCGTTTGCCGACAAGTTCGGCGGCAAGCCGGAGAAGGTCGCCTACGCGCCGGGGCGTATCGAGGTGCTGGGCAACCACACCGACTACAACGAAGGCTACGTCTTTTCGGCGGCCATCGACAAGGGCACGTTCTTTGCCGTCTCGGCGGCGGAA
>JAZUGW010000340.1:0-4012 GCA_045641465.1 Kiritimatiellia bacterium
GATGAGGTCCGGCTTCGCCACCGTAGCAGTCGACAGCATGTTGTCGAAGACATCGTAGGGATTCACCGGCTTCGCCTGCGGCTTGAAGATGCACGGCGCATTGCGCTGCACGAGCGCGATCTTGAGCGGACGAGCCTCACCTGTCGGCGCGCACGCACCGGCCAGGTAGAAAGACGCCAGAATCAACAGCAACGGCGCCCCGGTCTCCAGTGCGCGTACAAGCCGCGTACGCGTCGGCGTGCCGAACGTCGGCTCGACCTCCCGCCGGATCTGACGGATGAGACGACACGCGAGCGTCGCAAAGACGCCGTTCAAAAGCACCACCAGCGCGCTGACGAAATAGACGCCCCCCAGTCGCGCAGGTGCCGCGAAGGACGGAATTCCCCCCACGGCGGTTCCCAGATAGTTCCACGCAAACCCGCCGAACGGCACCACGCTCCGGCACCACTCAAGGCCCGCCCATACGAACGGTTCGACCACGAGCAGCACCAGCAGCGTCTCGCCCGCGCGGTTCCCCCGCACACGCACCGCCTGCCAGGCCCGCGCCGTCAACCAGCCAAAGGCCGAAAAAAACAGGGCGCATGCCGTTCCCAAGCCGAACCAGCCGAGAATCACGAGCGGCCACGGACCGTTGTTCTTGATGATCGCCGGCATCCACGACAGCGTCGCCACCCAGAACAGCAATCCGCAGATCGTCCAGAGTGACAGACTGCGCTTCGGCGTGCAGAACCGGGAAACGACGAGCATGGGGACGAGCGCGAACACAATCGCGCACGACTCGTTCATCGGTGCGTAGGCGGACCAGAGCAGCAACGCCGTCAGTGCGGCGGGAATCAGTGCCAGGAGTTTTTTCATTTGAGTTTCAACCACACGCGCAGAAGTTCACTTGCGCTCCAAGCCTGCGCCCGACAGCCCTTCTGCGCATGGGGTGCATCGCCATCCGCGATTTCGGACAAGTGGCATACGCACCCCGCATTGATGTTTTCGATGGCGGACGCCAGAAGCGACCGCGCCGTCTCCTTGGTGGCAAGGCCCGTCTTCACCAGAGCTTCCGCATAAAGCGGGAACGGCCACGCCCACACGGTGCCATTATAGTAGGCCGGCTTACGCTGCGTATCTTCATCGCCGGCATAGACCCCGCGATAACGCGCATCGTCCGCCACGAGCGACCGGACGCCTCCCGGTACCACCAGCGACGCACACGCCTGCACGATCGCACGCGCCAGCGTCTGTTCGCACGCAGGCAGCACATCGAGGGAAAGGACGAAGAGCTGATTCGGACGCACCCCGCGATCCGGCACGGCCTGTGCCGCCGGTTCGCCGTTCGGCGCATCCAGACAATCCGCGAGACCACAGACCCGACCCGCTTCATCCTTTTGGACGAAGAACCGGATCAACGACGCAACGGCCTGGTCGGCCAGGTCGTTCCACTTCGATCCGCCCAGATACCGCAGTGCCGCAATCCACAGCGCCTGGATTTCAACGGGATAGCCCACGCGCGGCGTACACGCCGGATAGTTCGTATCCATCCACGTGAAATGCGACGGCGTCCAGACGAGTCCGGAAGCCGGATCGACGTGAATGCCATTCGACGTGCCCGCAAAATAATTCGACACGATCGACTCGGCCACCGGACGGAACTTCGTCGCCTCTTTCCCGAGTACGGCCAGCGTGCGGATGAACCAGAGCGGTGCATCGACGGTATCGCGGTTCCCCGCCGTTTCGCCATAGATGATATTCGGCAGTGTGCCCTTCTCCTCAAAGCGGGCGAAGGCTTCGACGATCGCCAACGCCTCGGTTCGGAATCCCGCCGGAATCGCCCCCTGCAGGAAGATGAACGTGTCACGCCCCCAGTCCAAGAACCAGGGATAGCCCGCCAGCACGGTCTTGACGTCGTCACGCTTCACAATGAAGAGCTTGAGCGCTTCTCGAAGCGCATCGTCCAACGGCGCCGCAGGCGAACGCTCATCTTCCGGCGCGCCACGAGAGGCGAGCAATCGCCGCGCCGTCGCTTCGTCAAAGGCCGCCGTACGCGCGTCCGAAACATAGGACGCGGACAGGATCGCCTCGTCGCCGATTTTCAACGACGACGAGATCCACCCGGGCGAATACAGATCGCCACACCCGTCCTGTCCGCGCGCGGCCTCCTCCGCATGGGAGACGCAGTACGACCACGCCCCCTCGGAATGGAACACGCCATTGGAAACCGCAACGACAAGCCGCTCGCCCTTCCCATAAGGCGAAAAGACGAATCCAGAGGCCGAATCAAGTACCTGCGTTGCACGCGCGAAGGCGTTCTCGACCGCGCCTTGCGCCTTCGTCGTGCCGTGGAAGCTCCGCCATTCGAGGTCCGGACGAAAGACCAACGTCACAGGCGAACCGACATCCGCCTCATCTGCGGGAACGCGTCGAACCTGCAGTTTCGCGAGTCCCGTGCCGTCTTGGGCAAGGAACAGACAGAAGACGAACTTCGCCACGCGACCGAGTCCGTACGGCACCGTGAAATACCACGTGGCCTTGCGCCCTGCGGGATCGGCCCGGAAGGAATCGGTGCAATCGGGGTGGATTTCGCGCGAATACCCTTCGTGCTGCAACCAGCAGCGGCAACGCGTCCAAAGCGCCAGGCGATCCGCCGGAACATGCGGGTTCGGATTCGCGGCCAAAAGCGCATCGTACTGACTGCGGATTTCGCCCCAGGCCAGTTTCACGCGACTCGCCGCACCCGCACCGTCGGAAAGAACCGTCTCCAGCAATCCGCCCGGACCCGGCAACTGAAGATTGCGCCGAATCTCCGCACCCGTATAGACAAGCTTCACCCGCGCCTGTTCGGCAGGCGGCAGCAACAGCACATCGGCCGACCTGCGCACAATCCCTTCGGGCGCATAGACTGAAATCACCAGCTTGCGGCGCAGGGCCGACGTTCCGTCGCCTTGATAGGGCGGCACGGACAGCACGGCAGAGCCTCCCGCGCTCCGCACAACGGCACACGTACGAACATCATCCTGCAGCCGTGCACGAAAAGCGCAGGGTACCACGATCTGGAGCAGGCTCCCTGCGGGAACGCAGACTTCGCGTTGGAGATCCTGTGGATAGGTCCAGGTGGTGACAAACGCCGAATCGGAATCCTGTCGAGGGACCGTCTGAGATTCTTCTGATTCCGCCGTGCAATGCGAGAACACCCGCACCTCGCCCGGCTCGGGCCAAAGGCCCTGCTCGAGATGGATGCGGCGCGACTGCAGCAGATCAAAGGGATCGCTCGTGGACGGAAACGCGGCATCGTCCCATCGGGCCGCAACGCCTTGTCCGCAATCCAGATTCGCCAAGATCAAGGTCGACCCGCGCACAACGGCCAGGAAATTTCCCTCTCCGCGCTCGACAAGCCGAATCGGTTCGTTGCCACGGAAATCGGGATGACGTGCAATCAGCGCATTGAGCTGCGCAATGAAGTCGACGAGATTTTCGGACGCACCCCAATTGAGGTCGTTCTTGCCGTGGACATCGATCTTCTCGGTTGCAAACCACTCGACGCCATTCGCAATGCCCCAGGCTCCCTGGTGCGACAGCAAGGCCGCCAGCGCAACACGCAGACGCGCCCAAACGCGTCCACCCTTCGCGAGCCGGTCGTTGTCGTGCGTTTCGGCGAAATGGACGAGCGTACCATAGGTGCGGGCACGTTCGATCGCCCCCGGCAGATACCACTCGAACGCACCGCGATCGTAGGTCTGGAAAATTTCCGAATAGGCCCAGTCGAGTCCTGCGCGATTGAGCAGCGCATCGGTGACCTCGAGCTTTCCGCCGAGGCCCTCGAGCATGAAAACCGTATCGGGATATTCCTCGCGCACACGAGCGACGATGTACTTCCACGTCGCTTCCGGAATCATATAGCCCGCGTCGCAGCGGAAGCCGTCCACGCCGTTGCGCACCCAGAAGAGGAACACGTCGGCCATGTAGGACCGCAACGCGGGATGCGTGTAGTCGAGTTCAACGAGATCGGACCACGTTACGCCCCAGG
>JAZUGW010000341.1:0-14543 GCA_045641465.1 Kiritimatiellia bacterium
GCGTCACGAACGAACTCGCCTACGGGCACTTTGATCGGAACAATAACAAGCTACCTGACTGGTGGGAGGCCGAGACGCTGCTTTCGGCCAACGGACGAAGCGTGAAGGAGTACGAGGACACGGACGGAGACGGGCTCATCAGCCTCCACGAGTTCTGGGCGGGAACGAACCCGATCGTGCCCGACGGATCGAATACACTGCTTTCGGTGCTTTCGCGTTCGATTGATGAGAGATTAATAAATAAGGTGCCTGAAAATTCTCTGACGTGGTTTGGTGATTATCTGTCTAGCATATCAGTTGGTGTTTTCGATTTGAATACTGATTTTTGGGCGTATGACATAGACTTCTCTTGTGTTCCGGTTTGTAATTCACAAAGTACGGGGAATCAAAAGGCTCCTGTCGTAATTAGCCCAGACCATGTCGTTATGGCATACCACTGGCAACTTGGAGTTGGTCAAAAGCTGATGTTTCGAGATCGGCAAGGTTGTATTGTGACAAACACGCTTGCACGAGTCTGTGGATTGACGAAGGGACGTCTTGATGCTTGGCAAACAGATGTTTGTATAGGTATCCTCACCGATCCCTTGCCTGAGTCGGTTTCTGTCGTACGTTTTTTCCCTTCAAACTTTGGCGATCACCTTTTGACAGGTCACTGTCTTCCAGTTGTGCAAGTGAATCAATACAAAGAGTTTGTTGTCAATGAGATTCAGTCATTTAGGGGGAGTGGTCCATATCACTGCCGTTTCAAAAAGGCATCGTGTTTTGATCGTTTGCCTTTCAGTAAGACAATGATAAGCGGGGATTCTAGTAGTCCGTCATTTGTGATTGTAAATAACGAACCAATTCTAATAGGAATGCATTTTAAGGCAGATATAGATCCAATGTTGAGTACGTTACTTCCTGAAATTCAGGCCCAGATGAACTACTTGTCAGATGCCTGTGGAAAGACGCGGAGAAATTTGAGATTGATAGATCTTTCGGAATTTGCAGAAATGGGAGGATATGAGAAATGAAGTTTTTAGGTTTGATCTGTATTGGATTGTTACCTCTTCTAGGTAGGGCGTCAACTGTTTTGTGGGATTGTTACACTTTGGATATGTATGGAGAGTTGGGGACGATGGTCCCGACATTTGTGGGGAAGGCAATTGATTGTTCGATGTTTCCTTTGACGGTACAGGCTGATCTGGACAATGTACGCTTAACGGCTCGATTGGCATCGACCATGGAGACTTGTTGCGCATGGGGGCTTGCGAACTGGGGTGATTTACTTGATGAAACTTATTTTCAGCGACAAAGTAGTTGGTTTTATAAAAATGGAATTGGCCAGGATATTCGTACGGTTTCAGATTACGAGATTGTTTTCGAACACGAAGAGGATGTTTATCTTGCAGTAGTTGCGGCTTGGTACGAAGTTCCTGGCGAGTTGTTCTTTGGATGGGTCCATCTCGTGGCAGATGATGAATCTGGAGTTCGTCTTTTAGATTCAGCATTTGATCTGGACGGTAATTCCATTCGAATCGGCATCGGCCCCATCCCTGAGCCCTCATGCGCTTTGTTGGCATTCTTGGGCGGGGCGTTGTTGGTATTACGGCGGCGGAGATGGGATTTTGGCGAAAAGCGTAAAACCACGATGCCCTGATGGGACGGTTCCTGGTCAAATTGTGCGGGAACAGGAACTGAAGGCTACACAGTCTCCGCGTTCTCCGCGCTCTCTGTGTGAGGAAGATGGTCTCACGCGGAGAACGCCGAGAGCGCAGAGATGGCTCCGGAGGTGTGTTCCTTCGGAGCCGTTTCTTTGACCACGGAGCACGCTGAAACCCGCTTCGCGGGACGCGGAAGGCGATTGGAAAATTCGCTTCGCACAGTCTATCGACTGGAAAACGTCAGAGCTGGCAGTCTTGTTACGCCTGATGGTCTCCGAAAACGGTCGGCCCAATTCTGTTAATTCTGTAATTCTGTTCAAACTGCTGGTGGGACTGTACACCATGGGCATTCTGTGCCCATGCCTAATTGTGTACTGGTTCTGCGTGTCCGTTCTTGATATTCCGTAACGGGCTATTAGCGGTGCCTTGCTTGAGATATCTTGAACGAGGCACGCTTTTTTATGCTGCCGAAATGGTGTTGCCGTCTTTCGTAGGTGGCGGAGAGAAGGCGGTTTGGAATGGCCAAGGCGATGAAGTCGGCAGGACGGCGTCATCTTCCTGCCTGAAGACTGCCGGTGGCGCCACCTCGTCGACGAGGTACCCGCCAACCAGAAGGCACTTGCCCTGGATAAGTGGAAGGGGTAACCAACGTTCTCAAAGGTGTACAGGGCAGGGCGCGCTCGGAGAGCGCGCCCTGCTGTCGCCTGTCACCGACGACGGCGAGTCGCCGTTTGCCATTTCCTACTCAAACTATGCCACACGAGCCTCCCCCGTACGGTACGGGGTCGTTTGGTACGCAGGAGGTTGAAAAATGAAAAATGTGTGGAGGGCACGCATTACGGGAGGAAATTTGATACACTATTGACATGAATGAAAAATCCTTGTTTGAGGAGATTGAAAATGAACACGAGAAAAGAATTCATTAGTGGTGTGGCGGCTTTGGCGTCCGCTGGTTTAGTTCCCGTCTTTGCACGAGAGGATCCGCCTGAACTGGCCGCGGCCAAGAAGTGGTTCCATGAGGCGCAGTTCGGCATGATGTGCTGTTTTGGCCTCTATTCGGTTCTAGGTGGCGAGTGGAAGGGACGTCGCATGCCCAATCCGCTTTTGGGCGAGTGGGTACAGCAGTACTTCCGTATCCCCGTGGCCGAATACGAGAAGGTGGCGGCGGCTTTCAATCCGATTTATTTCAATGCGGATGAATGGATGAAGCTTGCTGCCGACGCGGGCATGAAGTATCTTGTTTTCACCGCAAAGTTCCATGACGGTTTTGCCATGTACCGCAGCAAGGTCTCGAAGTTCAATGTGGTAGACGCGACGCCGTTTAAACGCGATGTTGTGGGCGAGCTTGCCGAGGCCTGCCGCAAGTATGGCGTCAAGCTCGGTTTCTACTATTCGCACGACCTTGACTGGCACGAACGCGGAGGCGGGGGCTTCACGTTCGGCAAGACTTGGTGTGGAGGCGCGGCGTATTGGACGAACAACTGGGATTTCCCCGGAGCGGGCCGCAAGGAGTTCGACGAATACTTTGAGGCGAAGGCTAAGCCGCAGGTGGAGGAACTGCTCACGCAGTATGGTGATGTCGGCGTGCTCTGGTTTGACATTGGGCGGACACCGTCCGAGAAACAATGTACCGAGATGTACAATCTCGTTCACCGCCTGCAACCGGGCTGTCTGGTCAACAGCCGCCTGGGCCGCGGTCCGTACGATTATCGGTCGGCCGGCGACAACTATATCCCGAAGAAGCACCCCGTCAATACGCTTTACGAGTCGCCCTGTACGTTCAACGACACGTGGGGCTACAAGGCACACGACCAGAACTGGAAATCGCTTGCACGTATCCGGAAGATGCGTGACCACCTGAAGGGGCTTGGGGCGAACTTCCTGCTCAATGTCGGCCCCGACCATCTTGGCCGCATCCCTGCACCGTGCGTGGATGTTCTGCGCGGGCTTGCACAGAATGCAGGATAAAAAAGTGTGATGGGTGCGCGCGGTGGGTGGAAATTTGATATACTATTGGCATGAATAAAAAATCCTTGTTTGCTTTGTTGGCGGTGGTCGGTTTCTCCTTGAGTGGATGGGGGGCTGACCAGCCGGATTCGCGGGTACGGACGATTGTGTCGCCGACGCGTCTTGTGGCGGCGTCCGAAGGCCTTCGCGGCACGTCGGTGTTGTGCGGTCCGCGTTTCGGCCAGGTCTCGGAGGGAACGTTCCTGAAGGGATCGGGGCCGATCCTCGGCAAGGGCCAGTGGGTGATGCTCGACTTCGGCCGCGAGCTGCACGGTTCGGTGCAGATCGGCAGCGGCGGTCGGAGCGGGCGCGCCGCGAAGATTCGCATCCGTCTGGGCGAGTCCGTGAGCGAGGCGATGAGCGAACTCGGCGAACGCGGCGCCTGCAACGACCATGCGGTTCGCGACGACGTGATTGCGCTGCCGTGGTACGGGCGGCGTGAATTCGGCGAGTCGGGCTTCCGCTTCGTGCGCATCGACAATGTGGGGACAGACCCCGTGCAGCTCGAGTACGTGCGGGCGGTGTCGCTGATGCGTCCGATGAAGCCGATCGGTTCGTTCCGCAGTTCGGACGAGCGTTTGAACCAGGTCTTCTCGACGGCCGTTCATACGGTGCATCTCTGCTGTCAGGATTTCCTCTGGGACGGCATCAAGCGCGACCGTCTCGTGTGGATGGGCGACACGCATCCCGAGACGATGTCCATCCTCGCCGTCTTCGGCAAGGCGTCGGTCCTGCCGGAATCGCTCGACTACATGGCCGCCACGACATCGACAAGCCAGTGGATGGATACGATGCCGACCTATACGCTTTGGTGGATTCGCAACCTCGCCGAATGGTATCGCTATTCGGGCGATCTCGCCTATCTGAAGAAGCACCAGACGTATCTCGTGAAGACCTTCGACCATGTGTGCTCGGCAATGAAGAACGGCGAGTGGCGCGCGGGCAACTTCCTTGACTGGCCGACGCGCCATAACGACGCCGCCTCGTGGTCGGGCACGCAGGCGCTTGCGCTTCTGACGGCGCGTGAAACGGAGTTCCTCGCCGAGGCGCTTCAGAACGCGGCGTTGGGCGCAAAGGCGCGGCAATTGGCGGCGACGCTGGCGAAGCTGCGTCCCGATCCGCACGGCGCCAAGAGCGCGGCGGCGCTGCTGGCCCTTTCGGGACTCCGCTCGCCCCAGGAGATGTACGACCAGGTGCTGGGGCAGAACGGCCACGCGGGCGTTTCCACATTCTACGGCTACTACATGATCGAGGCCATCAGCGCCGCCGGCCAGCATCAACGGGCGCTTGACACGGTGCGCGACTACTGGGGCGGCATGCTCGACATGGGCGCGACGAGCTTCTGGGAGGATTTCAATCTTGCCTGGACGAACAACGCGTTCCGCATCGATTCGCTGCCGGTTGCGGGCAAGAAGGACGTGCATGGCGACTACGGCGAATTCTGCTACACGGGCTTCCGCCATTCGCTTTGCCACGGGTGGAGCTCGGGTCCGGCGGCGTGGTGCATCCATCGCGTGCTCGGCATCGAACCGCGCGGCGTCGGCTGCAAGACTTTCGAGGTCAAGCCGAATCTCGGCGACCTCGCGTGGGCGGAAGGCGCCTATGCGCTTCCCGATGGACGCGCACTGCGCGTACGGGCCGAACGTCGGCCGGATGGCACGGTGAAGACGACGGTCGATGCACCGGCGGGAATCAAAGTCCTGGAGAGGGTTGAAGATTAAAGGTTAAAGATTAAAGCTTAAAGATTAAAGGGTTAGTGGGTTGAGGGTTAAAGGTTAAAGATTAAAGGGTTAGTGGGTTGAAGGGTTGATGGGAGTGAGTTGGAAAAAGAGTTGAAGAGGAGAAAATGATGAAAAAGTTGATGTTGACGATGTTGGGGATGACGGGGTTGTGTGTTGTGGCGGCGCCGCAACGGCATCCGATCTATGAGTTTGACGGCAAGAGTCTGCAGCCGAACGGCAATCTGTTCCTGAATGCGAAGGTTGTGGCCTCGGGACAGTACAGCACATATGCGCCGAAGTTCGCCGTCGACGGCGAGCGGAAGTCGTCCGAATCCTATTGGGCTGCGGAGAACATTCCGCAGTCGCTGACGATTGACATGGGACAGCCGAAGAAGCTGTCGCAGATCGTGCTCGTGCCGTATTGGAAGGACGGACGGGCCTACGGATTCAAGATCGAAGGTTCGACGGACGGTCAGACGTGGCAGCTGCTTGTCGACAAGACGACGAACCGCACGTGTGCGAAGGAGAAGGGCTTTGCGCTTGATTTCGCGCCGGCGAATGTGCGCTATGTGCGCACGACGATGACGCACAACACGTCGAGCAACGTCTCGGGTGCGCACATCGTGGAGATCGAAGGCTATGCGGAAGCGCGCGGCACCGGCTGCAGTTTCCTGGCGGGTGACATCCATACGCGCTATGATCGCGATGTACGCGTGAATGCATCGGCTCTCGCCCCGGTTGCGAAGCTGACGGGTTGGCGCGGCGAGCGTGTGAATACGCTGCTTGTCGCGTCCAGCGACACGGGATTCGCCGAACTGCGGCTTGCGGCGAAGGACCCGAAGGCGCAGCTCAACGTGCTGCGTTACACGCTGGGCAACGGGACGCTGTACGGTGATATCCTCGATGGTACGACCCAGACCGCCTTCAAGGGGGTGACGCGTCCGGTCGTCTACACCTACGACATCCCGACGGATGCTTCGGGCGTCATCCGCGATACGGTCACGGCGACGATCAACGGCGTCGTCTGCGCGCTGCCGGTGGAGATCACGGTGGTGCCGCGTACGCTGCCGGCGGTGAAGGACTGGAAGTTCCATCTCGACTTCTGGCAGCATGCGGACCCGATCGCGCGCTGGCACGATGTGCCGATGTGGAGCGATGCGCACTTCGAGCTGCTCAAGGCCTATTATCGTCCGCTCGTCGAGATGGGCCAGAAGACGATCACGACGACGCTGATCGACGAGGCCTGGAACCAGCAGACCTACGACCGCTACCGTTCGTGCGTGGAAGCGACCAAGCATATCGACGGCACCTGGAGCTACGACTACACGAACTTCGACAAGCTGGTGACGTGCATGACGGAATTGGGCGTGACGGGACAGATCGACTGCTATTCGATGCTGCCGTGGTCGCTGGCCTTCCGCTATTTCGATGAAAAGTCGAACTGCAGCGTCGCGCCCCGCATGGAACCCGGCAGCGCCGCCTACGAGGATTTCTGGGGACATCTCCTTACCGACTTCTGCCACCATCTGGAGGCGAAGGGCTGGTTCGGCCGCACGAAGATCGCGCTGGATGAACGTCCTGACAAGCTCATCAAGCCGGCGCTTGCCGTTCTGCGCAAGTATGCGCCCGGTTTGGAAATGGTGATGGCATGCAACACGCCGTCGAAGCTGAACGCGGAAATGTTCGATGTGGCCTATTCGTACGGACATTGTCCCGGCCTCGCCAAGTTCGCGGCCGAACGTCGGGCGAAGGGCAAGTTCACCACGTTCTACATCTGCTGCGGGCCGGCGCGTCCGAACACGTTCCTCACGAGCGATCCGGCCGAAAGCGAATGGCTGGCGCCGTTTGCGGCGGCGATGGACTTCGACGGGCTTCTGCGTTGGGCCTGGTGCAGCTGGGTGAAGGATCCGCTTGAAACGCAGGACTTCACCGCCTGGCCGACGGGCGATACGTCGCTCATCTATCCGGGTCCGCGGCTCTCGCTGCGCGCGCTGCTCGTGCGCGACGGCATCGAGACCTTCGAGAAGATCCGCATCCTCGGTCGGGACAACCTGCCGGCGCTGAAGACCTTCACGGCCCCGCGGGGCGGCCAGCGTGGTGTGCACGCGAGCGATGTGCGTGCGCTGTCGGCGGAAGTCAATGCAATCAAGTAATCGGCGGAGCTGAATCGCGACATGGGTAAGTTCCTGATCAAGGGGAAGAAGGTCGTTTCGGGCACGCATCGCGTGCCCGGCAACAAGAATGCGGCGTTGCCGATGATCGCTGCCGCGCTGCTGACGAACGAACCGGTGACGTTGACGAACGTGCCGAACATATCCGATGTGGCGCGGATGTTCGACTGTGCGCGCAAGTTCGGCGTGAAGGTGACGCGCGATCCGGTTGCGCGCACGGCGTGCCTTGAAGCGAAGAAGCTGAAGACCGTACGACTTGATCCCGCGCTGGCGAAGATGATTCGTACGAGCGTGCTCTTTGCGGGACCGCTCTTGGCGCGTACGGGCGGCGTCTCCCTGCCGCCGCCCGGGGGCGACGGCATTGGACATCGGCGTCTCGATACGCATTTCGAAGGCTTCGCTGCGCTGGGGGCCAAGGTGAAGTGCGGGCGGCGCATTCTGTCCGTGCGGGCGCCGAAGGGCCTCACGGGTACGTCGCTGCTGCTCGACGAAGCGAGTGTCACAGGTACGGAGAACATCCTGATGGCGGCCGTGCTCGCGAAGGGGACGACGGAGATCTACAATGCCGCGTGCGAACCGCACGTCCAGGATCTCTGCGCGATGCTGAACGCGATGGGCGCGAAGATCACGGGCATGGGAACGAACCGCCTCACGGTCGAAGGCGTGGAGGTTCTGCACGGGACGACGGCGCGTGTGGGGTGCGACTACATTGAAGGCGCCAGCTATCTCACGGCGGCGGCGATTACGGGCGGCGAGATGACGCTCACGGAAATCGATCCGCCGGTATTCGCCGTTCTCTCGCGCGCATTCGGGCGCTTCGGCGTCAAGTGGACCGTCGATGCAGAGAAACGGTCTCTGCACATGTCGGCGCGCAAACGGCGGAAAATGGCGTACGATCTCGGCGATGCGATCCCGTCCGTCTCGGATGGACCGTGGCCGATGTTCCCGTCCGACCTGGTGTCGATTCTCATCGTGCTGGCGACGCAGACGCGTGGTACGTGCCTTTTCTTCGAGAAGATGTTCGAGAGCCGTCTCTACTTTGTGGACCACCTGATCGGCATGGGGGCGAAGATCGTCCAATGCGATCCGCATCGTGTCGTCGTGACGGGTCCGACGCAGCTTGTCGGCTCGACCGTCACCTCGCCGGATATCCGCGCGGGCATTGCGCTGATTCTCGCGGCGCTGTGTGCGAAGGGCGAGACGTCGATTCTCAATGCCGAATCAGTCGATCGCGGCTATGAAGCGGTAGAGAAGGAACTGTCCGCCCTTGGGGCCGAAGTCCGCCGTTCGTGATTACTTCTTCACGGGCTGGAGAATCCAGCGCTTGTTGTACCAGAACCACTGGCCGGGCGTGCGGGTGATGCCGTCGTTCAGCAGGCGCAGCGCTTCGCGCGTCAACCGGCGCGCCTCGGCTTTGCGGTCCGGCGCGTTCGGATCAGGACGCAGCGTGCCGAAGTACTCGACCTTGTGCAGACCGTTTTCACGGCGCATCATGGCGACGATGATCGGCGCGCCCGTGGCGACGGCGAACATCGCACCGCCATGGGAAACATTCGCGGTTCCGTTGAGGAAGGGGACTTCGACATCGAGAACCGGTACGCGCAAGTCGGGGAGAATCGCGAAGGCGCGTCCGCGCTTGAGAATGCCCAGAATGTCGCGCATGACGGAGGCGCTGCCGCGTTCGACGACGTCGATGCTGCCGTACTGACGCTTCATCCAGGCATCCACATACGGATTGCGCTGTCGCGCGGCGATGGCGGAAAGGGGACGTCCATACTGCGCCATCGCCCAGGCGGCCATATACCAGTTGCCACAGTGCGGAACCATGATGACGACGCCCTTGCCCTCGCGGAGGGTGTCCCGTAGAAGATCCGCATAACGCGAAGCGTCGGGCATATGGGCGTCAATCCAGTCCTTCGTGAGACGCGGGGCGCGGATCATCTCAATGGCGTTCATCAGCACGTTGGCGAGCGACTGCTTGGCGAGGGCGATCGCTTCGGCGCGCGTCTTCTCGGGGAAGCACGACTGGATGCGCTCGAGCGTCCGGGCCTTTTTGAAGCCGCAGGTCACGGCGAGATTCGCCGTACCGGTCGCGAGCGCGCAGGCTAGGCGATAGGGAATCGCGTTGACGAGCGCACACACGGTACGCAAGGCGGCGTATTCAAGCCGATAGCGGAAGTTGGATTTCTTCGGGACCATTAGCGGGGCAGCTTGCGGAGTTTCTGGATGGCGTCTTGCATGGCGGCGTTGAAGGCCATGCGCTGGGCGTTTTCCATATCCGTCATTTCGATGCCGGGCTTATTGACCGTGCGCGGCGGCGGATTGAAAGACGGCATGCGGTTCGTCATTGCGCCGAAGAGGACGTGCAGGACGAGTTCACCGTTCGGGCCGCGCGCCTTGCCGGTTCCGACGACGGCGTAGCCGGTCACCTTGCCCGCGGCGTCCTTGCCTTCGAAGATCGGGAACCGGTCCTTCGTGATCGCCGTGGCCGTGGCGGTCCCCTTGGGCATCACGGCGAGCGCTTCCTTCGGCTCGGTGGGATTGAAGAGCAGCGTGCCTTCGGGATCGGCGGCGGCCTTCTTCGCCGGTGCCGCGGCGGCGGGCTTCTTGCCTTCAAGGCGGTCCACGCGCGCGGCGGCATTGGCGATGGCGTCGCAGACGGCGCGGGAGGTGATCGTCGCGCCCGTGATGGCGTCGATGTCGCCGCCGTCCTTCTTGACCGCCAGCGACAGGGCGGGCTTGCCGTTGAAGCGCTTCACAAATTCGTCCTCGCCGAGTTTGGCGCCGAGACCCGGCGTCTCGTTCGCCACCAGCACCTGGTAGGTGAACACCTTGCGGTCCGCATCGAGACCGACCATCAGGCGGATGGCGCCGCCGTAGCCGTTGGCGCTCACACCGGATACGGCGTAGCCGGCGATCTTCTGGCGTGAGGCGTCCGTAAAGGCGACGAGAATCGTCTGGTTCGTTTCGACGGGGTCGGGACGCGTCTCGAACACCTTCAGCGTCGAGGGCAGTACGGCCTTTGCCGCGTTGTTGGCCTTGAGCGTGGAGAGGCTTGCGATGCGCGCCTGGGTGATGCCGTTCACCACGGCCAAGACGGCGGCGCAGACGGCGGAAATGATCGTCAGGGCGAGAATAGGCTGTAGAATCTTTTTCATGCGTGGGCTCCGAAAGGCTTGGGTTCGGTGAAACGGGAAATCAGCGGGGTAAAGGCGTTCATGATGAGGATCGCGAAGGAGACGCCTTCAGGGAAGGCGCCATAGAGGCGGATCAGCATCGTGAGAAGTCCGCAGCCGCAGCCGAAGATCAATTTGCCGCGTGCCGTCACGGGCGAGGTCACGTAGTCCGTCGCCATGAAGAAGGCGCCGAGAATCGCGCCGCCGCAGAACAGGTGGACTTCCGCCAGCTTGAGCGCGTTGAGGTTCATCCCGTAGCGGAAGAATGCGAAGAGCACGATCGTCGAAAGGAACGCGACGGGGATGTGCCAGGTGATCACGCGGCGATAGATGAGGTAGGCGGCGCCCACCAGCAGGGCGAACGCGCTCACTTCGCCGAGGCAGCCGTTGATGTTGCCGAAGAAACAGGACTGGATGAACGGCGCGTGGGTGAAGTCCAGAACGCGGTCTGCGGCGGGGATCTTGTCCCAGCCGGCGGTGGCGAACGTCTTCAGGTAGGAAAGTGGTGTCGCGGTCGTGGTGGCGTCCGTCAGATGTCCGGCGGTGATCTTCCACGGGGAAGCGCTCCAGCGGGTCATCGCCTCTGCAAAGGAGACGAGCATGAAGGCGCGTGCGGCGAGCGCGGGGTTGAACGGGTTGTAGCCGAGGCCGCCGAAGATCTGCTTGGCGACGGCGATGGCGAACACGCTGCCGACGATCGCCATCCAATACGGAATGGACGGCGGCAGATTGAGCGCGAGGAGAAGGCCGGTGATGACGGCCGACAGGTCGCCGAGCGAATTCGGCCGCTTCATTGCGAGACGGCAGACGGTCTCGGTCACGAGGCAGGCGGCGATGCAGGTGCCCATCAGAAGCAGAGCCCGCAGACCGAAGAAATAGACGCTGCAGCAGGCGGCCGGCAAGAGGGCGATGATGACATCCAGCATGATGTCGCTCACGGTCGTGGGGGCGTGGTCGTGCGGCGAACTCGAGAGAATGTAGCGTGTGGAAGTCTGCTTGGGGAG
The DNA here is from genome assembly GCA_045641465.1 of Kiritimatiellia bacterium. Taxonomy (GTDB): domain Bacteria; phylum Verrucomicrobiota; class Kiritimatiellia; order RFP12; family UBA1067; genus RUG572. The sequence goes on from JAZUGW010000341.1 coordinate 11,723, forward strand.
CATCGGTGAAGCCTCTCGTCAGTGGGATGCTTTCTGTACGGCGGCGCGGGCGGCCATTTGGCGGGCGCGAAGGGCGCTCTTGGCGCGGCGGCAGTAATGGGTGATCGATCGGAACGCGGGACAGCTGAACGAGCAGGCGCCGCATTCGATGCAGCTGATGACGTGGAGCGATTCGGCGCGGTCGATGTCGTCCGCTTCGACGGCACGCGAGATGGCGCCGGGGTTGAGTCCCATCGGACACGTCCGCACGCAGCGTCCGCAGTTGATGCAGGGCGCGGTCTTGTACTCGAAGGTGCGCGCGCCGGTGAGGAAGAGAAGTCCCGAGGTCGTCTTCGTCGTGGGGATCGTCAGGTCGGGGAGGGTCATGCCCGTCATCACGCCGCCGCTGAGAACCTTGCGTACGCCCGGCTTTTCGCCCCCGCAGAAGGCGGCGAGTTCCGCCGAAGCGGTGCCGAAGGGCGCGAACACGTTTTTAGGTTCGGCGATACCGTCGCCCGACACGCTTGTGACGCGTGCGATGAGCGGCTCGCCCTGTTCGACGGCCCGTGCGATGGCGGCGACGGTCGTGACGTTCTCGACGACACAGCCGACGGAAATCGGCAGTTCGCCCGGGGCGATCTGCCGACCGGTCGTCGCATAGACCTGGTGTTTTTCGGAACCTTGCGGATAGAGCATCGGAAGAACGACGATCTCGACGTCGCCCGTGATGTCGTCCAGGGCGTTCTCCAATGCGACCACGGCTTCGGGCTTGTTCTCCTCGATGGCAATGCGAACGGCCGGTCCGCCCAGGATCTTGCGGACGATCTCGATGCCGGACCGTATGCGGTCGGCCCATTCGACCATCACGCGGAAGTCGGCGGAGAGATAGGGTTCGCATTCGGCGCCGTTGACGATCAGGTAGTCGCATTTGCGTCCGGGGGCGAGACGAAGCTTGATGGCCGTGGGGAAGCCCGCCCCGCCCATGCCGCAGATGCCGGCTTCGGCAACGCGTGCGAGAAGGGCGTCCGGCGAAGCCTTCTTCCTGTTGAGCGGATCGAAGCGGAGGGGCGGTGTCGCCGTTTGATCGGCGTCCGTCTCCAGCACCACGGCCTCGGCCCAGGCGCCGGACGGCGTCTGGTGCGCTTCGATGGCCTTGACCGTACCGGCCGCCGAGGCGTGCACGGGGACCGCAAGCGGACCGAATGCGGCGCCGATGAGCTGTCCGCAGGCGACATGTTCGCCGACCTTGACGGTGCAGGTCGCGGGCGTGCCGCGATGCTGGGCCATTGAAATGACGAGCTGCTTCGGCAGCGGAAGCGTCTCGATCGGCTTGTCGCGGACGAGCCCCTTGTTGTCGTTCGGATGGACGCCGCCGGGGAATCTCAAAGCGCTGGTTACGGTTCTCATCTCAATTTCCCGATTCAAAATGGTCGTCTTCACGAATGCACTTGCGCGGGCACACCTCGACGAGCTGGGCATCGGTCGGCGGGTTGTCGTAGTTGATGCGCGCGAGATAGTTGTCGAAAGTGAAGTGTCCGGAATTCCGTCCGGCCTGCTTTTCGCAGAGGTGGCAGCCCATGCAGCCGACGCCGCAGACCTTCATCACGTTGGGTCCGCGCAGCGGGTTGTTGCAAAGCACATGAATGGTCGCTTTTGCGGGCACGAGTGCGATGAGCTTGCGCGGACACACCGCCACGCATTTGCCGCAGCCGATGCAGAGACGCTTGTCGACGCGGGCGAGTCCGTCCTCGATGTGGATCGCGTGCTGCGGGCACACATGCGCGCAGGCGCCGTAGCCGAGACAGCCGAAGCGGCAGCCCTTGTCGCCGCCCGAAGTGGCGGCGGCTGCGGCGCAGTCGGCCAGGCCGTTGTAGTCGCCCACGCGGATGGCCTCGCTCCGCGAACCGCCGCAGCGGACGAGGGCGACGCGCCTTTCGGTCGCCGTGGCGGCGACGCCGAGGATCTGCGCGACGGCCGTCGAACTGGCGGCCCCGCCGACGGAACAGGCGCCCGGCGCGGCCTTGCCCTCGACAAGCGCGCGCGCGTAGTCCGCACAGCCGGCGAAACCGCATCCGCCGCAGTTCGCGCCCGGCAGGGCGGCGGTGACCAGCCCGATGCGCGGGTCCTCATGAACGGCCAGGAACCGATTGGCCACGGCAAGGACCAGTGCCGCGACTCCTCCCAATGCGGCAATGACACCTGTTGCTATCAGAATCTCTCCCATATTGTCTTTCTCTACTGAACTTTGACGAGTCCCGAAAATCCTGTGAACGCCAGGGCGAGGAGTCCGGCCGTGACGAGGGCGAGTGCAACGCCGCGGAAGCAGCGGGGCGGATCGGCGAGGGCGATCTTCTCGCGGATGCCGGAGAAGATCAGCAAGGCGAAGCCGAACCCGAGGGCGGCGGCGAACGAAAAGAAGACGCTTTCGAAGAAGGGGGTGCCGTTCTTGTGGTTGAGTTCGGCGACACCGAGAACGGCGCAGTTGGTGGTGATGAGCGGCAGGAAGATGCCGAGGGCCGCATGCAGGGCCGGAATGAAGCGCTTGAGGGCGATGTCGATGAACTGCACGAGCGCGGCGATGACGAGGATGAAGGCCAACGTATGGATGTAGCCGAGCCCGAACCTGTCGAGCAGAAAGTGGTCCAAGACCCAGGTGACCGCCGCCGCGACGGTCATCACGAAAACAACGGCACCGGACATGCCCAGTGCCGTTTCTGTCTTCTTCGAGACGCCGAGAAACGGACAGCACCCCAGGAAACGGTTCAACACGAAGTTGTTGACGAGCACCGCACCCACGAGTAGTATAAGGTAACGCATAGGGCGCGTATTATACCATAAACTC
>JAZUGW010000342.1:0-2047 GCA_045641465.1 Kiritimatiellia bacterium
ATTTGCGCCGAAAGTGGAAGCACCCGCCGGATGGCTCGAAGCGCATCTCGTCCAGGAAGTCAAGGCCGCCATCCAGCCGCCGGCCGCCTTCAAGAATGCGCGTTTCTACATCGAGGCGCAAGCTCGTCTTGAGAAAGAGGACGAGAGCGTTGCGTGGATCCGGTCGTTCGATGCGGCGTATTTCCCGTCTGGCAGCTATACTGTGAAAGGGGGCGGTTGGCGAGACGCGAGCGGGGCGTATTGGCACGGAAGGAAGCTTGTGGTGGAATTTCAAGGTGTGGTGGCCAAACACGGTGTGTTGCGCGTGCGGTTTCGTGATCCGAACGAATGCCACCGTACGGGACGCGGCACCTTCGAGGGGCGTCCGTTTACGGTGCCGCGCCATGACGCGAATGCCGATCGTTCGGTCTGGGTGGAAATCCCCGTGCAGGCCGAAGACGCGCTTGACGGTAAGATGACGCTGGTTTGTGAATCCCTTACTGGCCCCAACCTCATGATCGACCGCGTCGTGTTTACGGACAAGTAATCGTCCTCGTCAAGACAAGATGGATTCCTTAAATGACAATGATGATTGGAAAACCCCGTTCCTTTTGGTATAATCTTCTCAATCCACAGTGAAGGCGAAAGAGGAACGATGGATCCGAGAAGATTTGAGCAAGAACTGCCCCAGGAACGTCGCGCGCAGGTTTGCGCGCGCGGGGGCCGTGGCGTTGTCGGATCCAGAAGGGGGAACGTGCCGTGCTGACGCGACTTTCCGTGCGGAACCTGGCGATCGTCGAGTCGGCGGATGTCGAATTCGGCGAGGGACTCAATGTCGTCACCGGTGAAACGGGCGCCGGCAAGAGCGTGCTGATGGGTGCGCTTGAACTCGTGCTGGGGGCACGGGCCGATGCGTCCGCTGTGCGCGACGGCGCGAAGGACGCCCGCATCGAAGCCGAATTTCTGAATCCGCCTGCGACGGTGGCGGCTTTGCTGGATGAGACGGGGCTGCCGGCTTGCGAGGAAGGTACCTTGCTGGTGCGTCGGACGATTGCGGCGACAGGCGGCGGCCGCGTCTATGTGAACGATGCGGCGACGACGGTGCAGACGCTGCGCGCGCTCGGCAAGCTGCTCGTCGACGTGCATGGTCCGAACGACCACCAGTCGCTGCTTGAGGAACCTTTCCAGCGCTGTGTGCTGGACGCCTACGGGCGCATCGATGCGTCCGCCTATCAGACGGCGTGGACCAAGCTCGCGGAACTCAAGAGCGAGCAGACGCGTCTGCAAGGCGATGCACGTGATTTCGCCGAAGAGGTCGAACGCCTACGCTACTCGGTCGACGAACTCGAAGCCGCGCAGCTGACGGACGAAGATGAAACCGAACTGCCCGCGCGCCATGCGGCGGCGGCCCATGCGGCGGAGATTCTCGAGGACGCGACGGCGGCGACGGCGGCCTTGTGCGAAGCGGACGATTCGGCCGCCTCGGCGCTTATCGGCGCCGGTGCGCGGGTGCGCGAGATGGCGAAGTTCCATCCGGCGGCAGGCGAATGGTCCGACGAGATCGAGCGGCTGACGGTGCAGGTGCAGGAATTGTCGCGAACGATTCTGGATTCCGTGTCGCGCGTGGAGGCCGATCCCGAGACGCTGCAGGCGCTGGACGAGCGTCTCTCGCTGGTGCAGCGCCTCAAGCGCAAGTATGCGTGTGCCACGGTGAATGATCTTCTTGAATTGAGCACGGCGCGGGCGACGCGTCTTTCGGACCTCGAGGGACGCGAAGGACGCCTGGCCGCGCTGGAGGCGGAAATCGCCGCGGCGGAGAAGGATGTGACGGCGGTCGGCAAGAAGCTGACGGCCGTGCGCGCGAAGGCGGCGGAGAAACTTGCGAAGGCGATTACGAAAGAGCTGCACGGCCTCGGCTTCCTCAAGGCCGACTTCGGAGTGGCGCTCGTGCCGCACGCGCCGGAAGCCTCGGGCTGCGAGGCGGTTGATTTCCAGTTCGCGCCGAATCCGGGCGAACCGTCGCGTCCGCTGCGCGACATCGCCTCGACGGGCGAGACGGCGCGGGTGA
>JAZUGW010000343.1:0-6199 GCA_045641465.1 Kiritimatiellia bacterium
AATGACGGTGGCGGGATCTATGTCGGACACGGGGCGAACTCGGGAACGGCGGGCAGCATTCTGCCGGTCGGATGGCGGGGAATCATCGAGTTGAACGGCAACGTCTACAACGCCTACCAGAACTACTCTTCGACACCGACGGCCACGCAGACGAAGAGTGCGCAGACCTTCACGGCCAAGTACACGATGTTCCTCTTTGGAAACAACGAGAGTTACAGTCCGTCGGCTAATCGTTTCAAGAACGACAACAATGTCGGGTTCTACAGCTGCCAGGTCTATGACAACGGGACGCTTGTGCGCGATTTCCGTCCGGTGCTCGAACCCTGGGGACAGCTTGGCCTGGCGGATATGGCCCATGACGGGGCGTTCTACGCGAACCTGGGTACGCCGGCGTTTCGCCTCGAAGGTCTTGCCTATACGACGACCGGCTCGACGCTGTTTGTACATGAAGGCAAGTTGGCCGAAGAGAACCTTGAGGGTATGACGGCCCTCGAGAAGGCGGGATGGCGTGATGTGAATGCGTCCGCCGTGTCAAGCTACGCGATCCCGGTGACGATTGCGCGCGGCACTTACTCGTTTTCGAATGCGGCGGTGCAGACGATCGGTTTCGAGTCGCTGACGCTGAAGGGCGGTGCGCGGCTTGTACTGGACGCGGCAGCCACGGGTTGTGATGCGCTCGCGCCGAATATCCTGACAATTGACGCAACGGCGGAAAACCCCGTGCAGATCCAGCTGGCGCCGCTGGGCCTGACCGAGTTGTCCGCGACGGATGCTTTGCCGATCCTTTCCGGGGTGACGGTGGACGACCTGGAGAAGTTCGCGCTGGTGCCGGGTCTGCCGGCCAAGCTCGAGGTGCGTGAAGGCAACCTCGTGGTGGTAGGCAATCCGACGGCGCCTGCGCCGCTGCCTGCAGGTTACACGTCCCTCGCGTTCATCGCCGGAACGGGGTCGCAGTACATCCGCACCGGCGTGAACGGCGAGGCGGATACGATTGTGGAAATGACCTTTGGCGGTATCCGCTACGGCCACTGTTCGGTCTTCTTCGGCGAAGACGCGTGGACGGGCAACCGATTCCTCTTCAACATGCAGAGCAATGCGTTCTATTTCCACTCGGGCGGCACCAATGTCGCACCGATGGACGAAGACAGCGACTGGCGCGTGTGGGTGGGCCGAAACAAGATCTACCTGGAGAAAGAAGGCAGTTCCGTGGTCAAGGATGCCGTCAACACGATTGCGTCCGCGAACAAGGAACTTGCCATTTTTGCGACGAATGCGGGCGGCAACAAGGGATCGTTCCGGCTCTATACGATGAAGATCATGAATCCGGACGGCACGCTTCTGCGCGACTATGTGCCAGTTCGCAATCCCGAGGGCGAGCCGGGTCTGTGGGATCGCGTGAGCGGCACGTTCTTCGGCAATGCGGGTACGGGCCACTTCATCACGCCCGACGAAGAGGCGGTGCGCCTGACGCGCATCCACATCGGCGGCGGCGGCTACATCGACACGGGCTTCGTCCCGAACCAGAACACCCGCGCGGTGGTCGATGTCGTTCCGCGCACCAATGTGGACACCTTCTTCGGTGCATGGGGTTCGGCCTGGAACAGCCGGGCATTTGCGCTGTCTAACGATGGCAGCAATATGTATCTGGGATTCGGCGGCGGCTACAATGCGGGGTCCAATCCCAAGTCTCCGGCGAGCGTCTACGACGGGCAGCGCCATCTCATTGAACTCGACAAGCGCGTCGCCAAGATCGATGGCGTGGTCAAGACCACCTGCAATGATACCGACTTCAGCGTCGGCTACCCGCTGTTCTTCTTTGCGCAGGACCGCGTGGGCGCGTACGCCGTGAACAACGAAAACCAGAACCAGTCGGTCTATCGGGCGCAAGTCTATGACAACGGGACGCTTGTGCGGGACTTCATTCCGTATCGTCTGGCGAGCGGCGAAGTCGGCATGCTCGACATCCACGACGGCGTGAATGCCTTCTATCCGAACAAGAACATGGCGGCCAATGCGTCCCACGTGTTCATTTTCGACGGCGGTATCGCCTACAACATCGACGGTACCACGCTGAAGGTGCACGAAGGCGAGATGGTGCCCGAAGACCTCGGCACGTGTACCGACGTGGAGAAGGTCGACTGGTATGCGCTCGACGCGGCCAAGGTGACGAACTATCCGGGCGCGCTGTCGATTCTGAAGGGTTCGTTCTCGGTGGCGAACGGCGTGGCGGCCAACTACACGGTGACGGGAGCCCTGACGCTTGCGGGCGGTACCCGGCTTTCGGTCGATGTGACGGCGACCGAAAGCGATACGTTCACCGCCGCGTCGCTGGTACTGGCCGACTCGGCTACCGAGGTGAATCCGATTGTGGTGACGATTCAGGCGACGGGACTCTCGGAGCTCGCGGCGGACCGCAAGGTGCAGTTCTTCCCGGGTCAGACTTTTGCCGCAGGCGACGAGCGCAAGTTCCGTGCGACGGGTCTTTCGGCGTCGTTCATGGTCGAGAACGGGGCGCTGGTGCTCGTGGCGAAGGAAGCCGACGTGGCCGTGTGGACGGGTGCGGGGGCGAACGGGCTGTGGTCCAATCCGGCCAACTGGCTGGACGGCAATTTGCCGCAGGATGGTTACGGGGTGCGGGTGCCGACAGGTGCCGGTGCGACGACGTTCGATCTGACGGGCGGCATCAACCTCAAGGCGCTGACGTTCACCGAAGGTGCAGGTACCTTCGTGCAGGGTGGTGCGGAAACGCTCACGCTGCTGGGTTCGCTTGAAAACGCCTCCGAGGCGGGGCAGACCTTCACGCAGCCGTTGCGCCTCGGTGTGGCGGGGGCTTCGTTCGACCTTGCCGCAGCGGGCGATGTAACGATCACGGGCGCAGGATCGACGGTTGCGGCCGATGAACTCGTGAAGACGGGCGCGGGTATATTGATCCTTTCGGACGAACTTGTGGCGAAGGGCGGCAATTTCCGGGTGAAGGAGGGCACGTTGCGTCTCGCCAATTCGGGACGCGTCAACGCCGCGGCACGGGCGGGTTCGATCTACGTTGAAAACGGGGCGCGGTTCGACATCAACACCGACCACGGCAATGGGACGGGCCTCGTGCGGATCGAGGGGTCGCACGGAAAGACGATCTACATCGAAGGTGATGGTCCTGACGGCGAGGGTGCGCTTTACAACTCGCGCCTGTCGGAAAACTGGGGATTCTCGTTCGGACATGTCGTGTTGACCGGCAATGCCTCCACAGGTGGCCGGGCGTTCATGTCCGTGCGCCCGGCCTCGGGATCGGCCATCCCAGGGGCGGCGATCGAGGGACCGTACACTCTTACGGTACGGAACCGCCTGGCGGGTTCCGGCGTCAGTCGCGGCTTCTGCCTCTCGGGCGCGACGGTGAACCTTGCGCGGATAAACGTGCTGGGCGACTTGACATTTGAAGGAACGTTGAGCGGTGCCGTCACGAACGGCATCCACTTCTGCGACGGGACGTCGGTTTGTCTGTGCAACGCCACTCTGCCGGAGACGGGCTTCGACTTCATCGTCGAGGACGGGGCGACGATCACGCACTACTGCGATGGGCGCTCGTACCAGAAGAGCGCGGTCACGATGGGCGTGGGTTCGAAGATGAAGCTCGCGATTGGCAAGGACGTCAACTTTGACGGTCCGGTTACGCTGAACGACGGTTCGTCGCTGGTGCGGGACTCGGGCAGCGGGGTGCTTTATCTGACGAAGTCGGTTGCCGGCACGGGCTCGATCATCGGCACGGGCATCCGGTTCACCTCGGCGGCGCGTTGGGTGATGACGGCGGACGAGAACGGCTGGACCTCGAAGGCGAACTTCGACGGCGCGACGGACACGGCGCTCTTTGCGGCGGGCATGACGTTCGCGGTCACGTACACGGGTACGCAGAAGCAGGTGTTGGTGGTGTGCGACCACTGCAACCTCACGGGCAAGCAGTTGAACGACAGCGTACTGTCCGTGGTGGATGGTGCAGGAGAGCCAATTCCCAACTGCTGGCTGGGACTTGACGCCCAGGGACGGCTCCTGCTCTCCCTGCGTGACAACGACCTTGTGCGTACGGCGGAGTGGACCGGCGGCGCCGACAGCGCGCTTGACGATCCGGCGAACTGGGTTTGCCGGAACGACAACGGCGTGATGGAAGGCAAACTGCCGATGGGGGCTACCATCATCAAGCTGCCCGACAACTGCGTGTTCAACTGTCCGAACGGTGCGCCGCTTACCTGCCTCGACGTGGTCACTCCGGCCCGCCTTGGCGGTGACTGCGACTGGAGCGGACTCACGATGGTGAGTGTCACGAACACGATCGATCTGCAGGGCCACAAGCTCTACCTGCCGACGCTCGCGGGTACGGGCACGATCACTGATACGACGGGCGTCTACCAGATGCTCGAATACATCTACTCGCCGCGCGGGGCCTGGCTGGACACCCAGTTCCTTCCGACGGAGAAGACGCGTCTCGTGATGGACCTGAAGGTTGGCAGCGCTAAAGAGAACTGGTTCGGTACGACGGGCAATGGGAACTCTTGGTGGCAGACGCAGGCCTTTGCCGCCGCCAACGACGGAAGCGGTGTGTATGTCGGATTCGGTTCCAAGGGCGGTGGCCTCGGTGGTGGTATTCTGGCGAATGGCTGGCGCGGGAAGATCGAACTCAACCGCGGCGTCTTCAGCATCTGGCCGCAGGGTGCGGCCGCGCCGACCGTACGTGCCACGCTCACGTCGGGTGCATTTACGGCGGCGCGTTCGCTGTGGCTGTTCGCCAACAACACTCAGAATACAGGTATGCGTTTGAAAGACAACAACATACCGACCTGCTACAGTTGCCAGATCTACGAAAACGACGTGCTCAAGCGCGACTACTGGCCGGCGCGGCGTCTCTCGGATGGCGCGATCGGCATGATCGATCGGGCGAACGGCAATACGTTCACGGCGAGTGCGACCAGCACGGCGTTCACGGCGAGTCCGCTTACGCGTCAGTCCATGACGCGGTGCGGTGAACTGCATGTCGTGGTGGCGGAGGGCCGGACGATCAACAACACGACGCTGAACCTCGCGGGCAACCTCACGCTGGTGAAGGAGGGTCCGGGTGAACTCACGATGACGAAGCAGAACCAGACGTACGCCGGTGGCACGGAAGTGCGCGAGGGCCTCGCCTATGCGCCGGTGAGCGGAGCGACCAGTACGACCTATGCGGCGAAGTTCTACCAGTGGGGCGGCGGCGACATCACCGTCTACACGAACGCGACGTTCGATACGAAGGGCAACTACGACTTCGAGATCTACAAGTTCAATCTCGTGGGCGGCACGCTCGCGAATACGGGTTGTGAAATGTCGCCGACTGACGAATGGAGCGGGAACGGCGGTCTCACGCTGTTGGACGACTCGACGCTGCTTCCCACGTTCACGACGCGCTTCACGGGCGGTACGATCGATCTCGGCGGATACACGCTGACGGTGCCATTGGGGGTTGGCAAGACCCTGTGGTTCCGGAAGGGAGCGACGACCGTGACCAACGGTACGTTCAACATCACGAGCGGTGGCTGGTTCCATCCGTTGACGGCCCTCGACATGCACACCGTCGACGTGGTGATGGGCGCGGCGCTCAATCTGGAGGCGAACGTCGATGTACGGAACTACGAGCAGCGCTACGGCAACACGAGCTACAAGCAGGGCGGCAGCCAGATCCGCATTCACGGCATCTACACGCCGACGGCGCCGGGCTACATCCAGAACTTCGTGATGTGCGACGGTTCCACGTTCAACCTCGGTACGCTCACGGGCACGTTCGCCATCAACGGCCAGTCGCTTTCCTTTGCGGACGGTGCGACGATGACCGTCGACATCGGCAAGCGCCCGGCGAGCAACAAGGCGCCGGTGATCGGCTGGGGCGAGAATCCGCCCGCGAACCTCGCGGGCCTCACGTTCAAGGCCCCGCAGGGTGCCCGCTATCGGGTGTTCGTTGACGTCGACGGCGTCTACGTGACCTCGGGGTTCGCGTTGATCCTGCGCTGATGAAAACGGTTTTGGTGCTGTACAACGAAAGAAAAACTGGTTCATGAAAAAATTATTGTTCGTATTTTCGCTGGCGACTGTCGTTGCCGCTTCCGCCGCCACGTTTGAGGAACTTCGGGCGCGTTGCGAAGTCGCATCGTAGCCATGTCCGTCTGTGGGCCAAGGAGTTGCTACT
>JAZUGW010000344.1:0-14020 GCA_045641465.1 Kiritimatiellia bacterium
GCCGTTCGTGAAAGTCGGCGAACGCAACGTGGTGGCCGTGCGATGCGATACGCGCGATCATCGGTCGCGCTGGTATCCGGGTGCGGGCCTCTATCGGCGGGTGACGCTGCGGGTGCGTGCGGCGGCGCATTTTGCGTATCACGGCGTATTTGTGACCACGCCTCAGGTGACTTCGGACGCGGCGACGGTACGGGTGGCGTGGGAGACGGAGGGCGCGTTGCCGCCGGATGCGAAGGTGCGGCTTCTCGTCGGACGGGATGGACGGCAACTCGATTTCGCCGCTGAAGCGGCGGCGGTGGCGGGCGCGGCGACTTTTTCGTTGGCGCGTCCGGCGCTGTGGGATGTCGATTCGCCGAACCTCTACAACCTCCAGGCCGTTCTCTGCGAGGGCTCGGGACGAGAACTGTCGCGTGAGACGTGCCGATTTGGCGTGCGCACGATTGCGTATCCGACGCCCACGGTTGAACCGGCGAAGAGCGACTGGGCGGCGAACGGTTTCCACCTCAACGGACGCCGCGTGCAGATGAAGGGCGTCGACCTCCATTCCGATCTTGGGCTTTTGGGCATGGCGTTCGACAAGTCGGCCATGCGCCGCCAGCTGCAGATCATGAAGGACATGGGCGCGAACGCACTGAGGACGAGCCACAACTGTCCGGCGCCCGAAGTGCTGGATCTCTGCGACGAGATGGGCATCCTGGTGTGGGACGAATGCTTCGACAAATGGGAAGGCACGGCGGGGCGACGGAGCGACCAGAATCTTGAAATGTACGTGGCGCGCAATCTGCAGGCATTTGTGAAGCGCGACCGCAATCATCCGTGCGTGGTGGCCTGGTCGATGTCGAATGAAATCGCGGGAACCGTGGGGCGGGGGGCCTCGCGCGACGGTCTCAGTCGCGAACGGTGCCGTTTCTTCCGCGACCTGATGCGCCAGGTGGATGCGACGCGTCCCGTGGGCAACGGCAACATCTACTTCCTGAGCCATGACGAACCGATGAAGGCGGAGATCTTTGCGGATCTCGATATCACCGGCTGGAACTACATGGCGTGCTATCGTCCCGCGAAGGCGCGCTATCCCCATCAGGCGATCGTCTACACCGAAAGCGCATCCGCCCACAGTTCATACGGCTACTATCCCGAGACGCTGCCGCAGGGCAAGTACGACTTCGTGCCGGGCGCGTTCCAGTGCTCGGGCTATGACTTCAATGCCGGTCCCGATATCGCGGATTGGGAATTCGATCGCATGGAGAAGGATGTCTATGTGTGCGGCGAATTTGTTTGGACGGGTATCGACTACCTGGGCGAACCGTCGCCGTTCAATCGCGAGGCGCGGTCCTCGTATTTCGGCATCGTCGATTTGACGGGCGTTCCCAAAGATCGCTACTACCTCTACCGCAGCCAGTGGAACAAGACAGAGGAAACCTGCCATCTCGTGCCGCACTGGACGTGGCCGAAACGCGCCTCGAAGACGGTCCCCGTGTTCGTCTACACGAGTGGCGATTCAGCGGAACTGTTCGTAAACGGCAAGTCGATGGGCGTGCGTCGGAAGGGCGAGGGCCTCTTCAAGAATCTCTTCGCCGATGCGAAGGTGACGGTGAGCTCGGAGGAGACGAGCCGGGGAAATCTTGCGGGTCATCTGCTGGACGGCGATCCGATGACGCGGTGGTGCGCCGCAACAAACCATCTGCCGGAAGTCGTCACGCTCGAACGCGCGCAGCCGGTCCGTTTCAAGTACGTGGACATCGAATTCGAAAATGCCTACGCGCAGTACGCCTATCAGCTGGATGCATCGGAGGATGGGGTGTCGTGGCGGAAAATCTTTGAGAAGCCCATCGCGAGCGAGGCGCGGCCGGAGTTCGCGCAGGAGGTTTCCGCGAAGGCGCTGCGCCTTACGGTGACCGGCGTGAAAGGCGGATGGCCATCGATTCGCGAGGTGGTGGTACGGGAACAGAAGAAACCGCTCCCGGATTATTACGACATCTGCTACAAGTATCGTCTTATGTGGTTCGACGTGCCGTACGAGCCGGGCGAACTCAAGGCGGTTTGTTCGCGTGACGGACGAGTCATCGGCGAGGCGCGCGTGTGTACGGCGGAGAAACCGGTACGTCTGGCGGCGGTGCAGGAACGTCGCCTGACGAATGATCCGGAGGAACTTCTCTGGGTACAGGTGGATGCGCTCGATGCGAAGGGCGTGCGCAACCCGTGGGCGAATGATCGTGTACAGTTCCGTCTCGACGGACCAGGGCGGATCCTCGGCGTGGGCAACGGCAACGCCCATGAATTCGAGGCCTTCACCAAAACCGATTCCCATCCGATGTTCTACGGTAAAGTCACGGCAGTCATCCGCCGCACAAGTCCGGGCGAACTCAAACTCACCGTTTCCGCCCCAGGTCTCGCCCCCGACACGATCGTACTGAAGTAGCGGATCCCCGTCGTGTAGAAGAGGGCGTGTTCGAATGTTTGGCGGATTATGCAATGGACTTTGGTTCGCGGATATGTTAGACTACGGGACAGATGCCCATTTGGAAAGGATGGGGTAGTTCCAAATAGTCTCTCAGAAAGGATCCTTGATGAAAAACGAATGCAGTTGGGTGTGGTGGCGACGGGCGACATTGGGTGTCTGTGCGGTGTTGTTCGCCTTGAGCGTGCAGGCGGTTTCGTTGCCCTACGGTTATACGCGGCTTGAATACGTTGAGACGACGGAGGCGGGGCAGTATGTGAAGACGGGCTACACGCCGAAGGCGGGCGACAAGGTGACGTGCGTCTGTTGGGTGAAGAAGGTCCAGGCGAATGGACACCATTGGGCGACGATCTTCGGTTCCCGCGTGACCAATACGGCGTCGGCCTATCTCTTCTTCACGCATCAAGGCGATCGCAATGGTTCAAAGAGTGCATATGGCCGTTCGTTTGAGACCAATGGTTCGCAGGAACAGCGGACTACGGCTTTCACCTTCGAACAGAAGACGACTCTCGTCTGTGACGGGCGTACGGCGACGTGGACGAGCGAGAACGGGACGACGGGGCAGGCGACGTTCTCCTTCACCGATGATCTCGTCGATGCGGGTTGCCCGCTCTATCTTTTCGACCTGAACATCGGCGCGGTGGGCGGCGATGCTGTTCATTCGTCCTGCTACTGCCAGGGGCGGATCTATGCTTTTTCTGCTGTTTCCGATGCGGGTGAGACTTTGATCGACTTCGTGCCGTGCCGCACGCCCGAGGGCGTCGTGGGATTCTTTGATACCGTTGCTGGCGAATTCCATGGCAATGCCGGTGGGGATCGTCTCTATGGTGCCGACGATATGAACGAGCGCGTGTCGTTCATCCGCTCGACGGGCACGCAGTATATCAAAACGGGCTACATCCCGAAGGGGGTTGATCGCATCGATTGCGTGACAAAGGTGGCGAAAGTCCAGCATGCGATTGGGTCGACGTCGCATCACTGGGCGACGATTTTCGGCGCACGTACGGGCAATGCGAACGTGAGCTATACGTTTTTCTCCCATGCTAGCAGTGCGAACGGCGCCAATGGCGTAGAATACAACAGAAGCGCCGGCGCAAGCGGCAGCACTGGTGTGAATTCGAAGGCCTTTCCCTACGACAAGAAAGTGACGCTCGTCTGCGACGGAGCAACGGCGACTTGGACGAAGATGGAAGACGGAACGACGGGGTCCATCAATTTGGGAATCACGCCTGTTGACAGTACGTGTTCGCTCTTCCTCTTCTGTCTCAACATAGGCGCGGCTGGCGCGGAGCTCGTCCATAACAGCTGTTACTGCGAAATGGATCTTTCGTCGTTCAAGGTCACAACGCCCGCGAGCGGCGATGCGGCGGCCGTCGTCCAGCGCGACTACGTGGCCGGGCGTACGATGGCGGGGGTGGTGGGACTCTTCGATCGCGCACACAACAACGGTTTCGTGTCAAATGCCGGAACGGGCGCGTTTGGCTGGGGAGGACTCGCCTTCACGGAACGCGGCACAACGCTGATCGCCCGCGAGGGAACGCTTTCGGCAGATGATCTCGTTGGTTATACGGATGTTGAAAAACCCACGTGGAAGACGGTCAACGCGAGTGGGGTCGCCTCTTATCCCGGTTCGCTTACGCTTGCGGGCGGACTTTTCGCGCTCACGAACAACGCGGCGCAGCAGACAACGGTTGCCGGCACGCTCGTTCTCAAGCGCGGGATGCGCCTCGCGGTCGATTTCGAAGGTGGTTTCTGCGATCGTTTCGCCGTTGGCGGGGTGGATCTTTCCGACCTTTCGGCGGATGATCCTGCCTATATCGAAGTCAACGACGTGGCAGGGCTGGGAACGCTCGCCGAAGGTGCGGCGTTGCCGCTCGTCTCCGGTACCGGGCTTTCGCTGACGGCGGCGGATGCGAAGAAGTTCCGCGTGGCGGGGCTCGGGGCGAAGGTTGCCGTGCTGAATGGGGCGCTCGTTTTAGTGGCACCGCGTGCGGACGACGTCGTGTGGACTGGTACAACCGAGGACGGACGGTGGTTTACCGATGGCAACTGGCAGGATGGTGCCGCTCCTGAACCGGGTGCGGGCGTCTTCTTCCCGACGGGTTCGGGGACGACGACCTTTGATATCGGTGGCCTCGTGGTGCGCACGGTGGCGATTGGTGCGGCGGCGGGATCGTTTACTCAGGGCGGTGCGGAACGGCTTGCCGTCACGGCGTCGATCACGAATGCTTCACCCGTCGCGCAGGCCTTTCAGATGCCGCTCCTCCTTGGCGTTGAAAACGAGCCGTTCGCGCTTGATGTCACGGGCCCGCTTTCGCTCGTGGGTGGCGTGAATGCGGCGGCGGCGCAACTCGTGAAGACGGGTGCTGGCGAGTTGACGATCGACGATTCGGCCGTTGCCCAGGCCGGCGATTTGCACATCGAGGGCGGTTCTGTGAAGTTGCGGAGTACGGATGCACTTCAACAGGCGACGCCGGGTGAAATCCATGTGGCCGACGGTACGCGGCTCGACATCAACGTGGCTCAAGGCGGCGTGGTTCGGCTTGCGCGCACGGAGGCGACGCACGGGAAGCGCCTCTTTGTGGCGGGAGCGGGGCCGGACGGCACGGGCGCGCTCTACAACAGCGAGCTCTCCGAACTCGCCGGTTGCACGTTCTCGCATGTCACGCTCACAGGAAACACGCGTGCGGGTGGTGGCGCGATGGATATTCGTCCGCTCGCGGGATCCGCCTGTGGGGCGACGGATGCGTCGCTTTCCGGCGGTTATACGCTGACGACGGCGTGTTCGCGGTTTGCTGTTTTGAGTTCGACGTTCGCACTTGATTCGATTGTCAATGAAGGCCAGTTGATCATCGGCGGTAAGCTCACGGGCGCGGTGACGAACGGTATCCATTTCGTCGATGGTTCGCGTATTCGTTTTGACGCGGTTGAAGCGGGACAAGGTGTGCCGCTCGTTTTCGAAGCGAATGCGCGGGTGAGCGGCGGAGTGTATGGCGATAGCGTATTCGGCGGTTCCGTTTCGGTGGAGACTGGAACGGTGGTGCAATTCACGAATCTCGCCTACATGGTGACATTGAACGGGGAGGTGCGCCTCGATGGAACGCTGGAAGAGAGCAGCGCGTCCGGAAGGGCGCTTGTTTTCGGCGGTACGCTCGAGGGCGTTGGCACGCTGGTGGGCGGACAGGTGCGTTTCCAGGGTGCGGCGAGCCGATGGCGGATGCGTGCGGACGAAAACGGGTTCACGGAAAAGGTGGATATTGCGGGTGTGGCGGATGAACAGTTCTGGCAGGGACTCGCGAATCTGGATGTCGTCTATACGGGCGGCACGGCTGAAACGAAGGTCTTCGACTTGGGTCCGGCGGGGTCGTTTACGGGCATGGCGGCGGCGAAGATCGCGCTCACGGTGACTGATGCCCACAACCTGCCTGTGCGCAATTGCTGGCTGGGCGTAAGCGAGGGTGTGGTACAGCTTCATGTGGCCGATGCGCGTCTTCCGCGCACGGCCATTTGGGTGGGCGGTGGTCGTATGGGCGATCCGTCCGATCCGGCGAACTGGCAGTGCGTGAACGACGGTGGCGCAACGGTCGAGGGTGCTCTGCCGCTTACGGCGACGAGCGTGCGCCTCGCGGGCGAGACCACGCTCGCGTGCCCAGTGGGGACGACCTTCGCCTGCAAGGAACTCGTTCTTCAGGGGGCCGTTCTCGGGGCTGATTGCGATTGGCGCGGGCTCGACCTCGCCCTTGTCCCCTCCGGCGGTACGATCGATCTTGCGGGACATGATTTGCAGCTCACGCTCACGGCAAGCCCTGCGCAAAGTCTCACGTTCACTGATTCGTCGGTAAAGGGGGAGGGTGGTGCACTGCGCCTCTCAACGGCGACGACGGTGGTGAATGAACAGTGGTCCTTCACGGGCTCGATGAAACTTGTCACGGATGGTACCGGCACATTTGTCGCGAAGGTGAAAGGTCAAACCTACTCCGGCGGCACGGAAGTGGCGGGCGGTACGTTTGCGCTCTTCAACGACGCGCCAAATTCAATGAACTGGGCCGGCGATCAGCACCTTCTCGGCGCTGAAGGAAGCGTGATCGACGTTGATGCGGCGGGTCACTTCAATACGCATGGCAACTACGAACTTACGCGCTATGCCTTCCGCTTGAATGGCGGGTGGCTTGAGAATACCGATGTCTCGGGGTTGGCAGGCGGTATGTTCAACCAAACGGCGATGGATCGTGCGGGAATTGGCAACATCACGCTCACGACGGATTCAACCCTCTATACGCGATATGATATGTTCGTGAGCGACGGGGTCGTGGATCTCGGCGGCCACACGCTCACGAATCTCTACATCAGCGGAAAAACGCTTTACTGGGGTGCGGATGCGATCAACGGAACAATCGTAACGCGGCCCTATTGGGGCGCGGTGACGGATACGGCCGCGTTTTGGATCTACAAGCGCGATCTCGATTTGCGCACTGTTTCGTTTGACATGATGTGCTGTTTCAACATCCCCCATGCGTTGTCCGTCAACAACTACGTCTCGCGGCAGGACAACGGGGACTACCACAAAAATATCTCGCCGATGAACGTCTACGGCACGTTTGCGCCGCTCACGGACTGCTTCTATGGCTGTACGCTGCAAAATGGCGCGACGCTTGATCTTTCGGCGCAGACGGGCGTGTGGTCCACGATCAACCGGTTCCAGAAGGGGACGACGAATGTGACCTTTGCCGTCGGAGCGAAGGTGAAGGTGGATGTGACGGGCCGTGATTTGAAGCCAGGCGACCAAGTGGTGGCGTGGCCGGAAAAGCCGGATGAGAGTGTGCGCTTTGTTGCCACCGTCAAACAGGGCTGGCCGCGCGTGGGTCTCTCGGCTCAGGAAAAAGGGCTTTTCTGCGTTTCGAACAATACGGTCATCTTCATTCGGTAATCGGGCAAGCGCGATGCTCGGAGAAACGTTCACGCTTGGTATCCGTCCGGCGTTCGTCGACGAACTTGACCGTGCGGTAGTCTACATCGAATTTCATTTGTGCAGTCTGGAAGATGAAAGGGCCAGGAATGATTCGAATTGAACAGGGCGATATAACGAAACTGGCGGTGGATGCCATCGTCAATGCCGCGAACCAGTTGATGCTGGGTGGCGGTGGCGTGGATGGGGCGATCCATCGGGCGGCGGGGCGCGAACTCTACGAGGCGTGTCTCAAGGTACCAGAGGTGCGTCCGGGGGTGCGGTGTCCGACGGGCGAGGCGCGGATCACGCCGGGATTCAAGCTGCCTGCCAAGTTCGTGGTCCACACGGTCGGACCCGTCTATCGGGACGGCCAACACGGCGAGCCGGAGAAGTTGGCGGGGTGCTACCGCAACTCGCTGACCGCCGCTATTGCGAATGGTTGCCGCTCGGTTGCCTTCCCGTGCATTTCGACGGGAGTGTATGGTTATCCAATCCGCGATGCTGCCGAGATCGCCGTTCGCGAGGTGAAGGCGGTGCTGGCAGAACATCCCGATCTTGAGGTGATCTTCTGCTGTTTCTCGGCCGGGGACAAAGCGGTGTATGAGTCGTTGGTCGGTTGAAATGGTCAATGGTCTATGGGAACTCTGTCCTGACGGGCAACTGGCTGGTATCGCAATGATTATTGTTGTTTTGTCGATGATCGGTGTCGCGGCCTCTGGCAAACGTCTGTTCTATTGGGTTGACGGTAGAGTGGTTGTAGGCAGCTATGCCTCCACCCACACGGACGGATACGGTACAGGGGGCGTTCGGTACGTAGGAGGTTGAAAAATGGGTAAACTCCAGGTGGAATGGACTTGTGTGAAGTATCATAATTATGATAAAATATTTGACATCAAAAGATAGGAGATGAAGATGGCGGCAACGAGAGTAATAGATTCTGACATCCGGCCGATTTCTGACTTGCGTAATAAATTCGCGGAGATTGCGGATTATGTACAGGGTGGGAACACGGTGATCTTTACGCGCAATGGTTATGGGTGCATGGTGACGATGAGCTTTGAGACCTATAAGCATCTCAACGATCCTGTTATTCCTGAATTGAATCAGGTGGATGCGCTTTGTGAGAACGATCCGCGTCATTATACACGTGCAGAGTCGTTGAAGATTCTCAAGGAGCGGCGCGATGCTCGGAGAAAAGTTCACGCTTGAGAGGTTGTGAATGCTGGGCGACGCATACACGCTTAGGATTGGCACGGAATATGAAGCTGTCTTGGACAGAACCCTGGAATCGAGCGATCATTCGCCGGCGGATTCGTGAAGTGAGCGAGTCTATGCCTTCTGTTGGAAAGATTTCGGTGTGGGGCGGTTTGCTGTCGCTGGGCGTGATGATCGGCGTTCGTTGGTTCTTGCCTGAAGGCGCTTCGGAGCTTACGTGGGGCCGAATGTGTGCGGCGGTATTCGTTTGCTCAGCGTTCCCCTGGTTGGGGTATTTGTTCGCGCTGTTTCCGTACAACGTACACATAACCGAAAAGGGGATTTTCCTCCAGTGCGGAAACGCGTGTGTTCCGTTGCCGCGAGAACAGATTCGGTCGATTTCGTTTGAGGACCGAGACGGACTTCATCTGCTGGTCATTCACTGTGTGTCGAAACAAGGGAAGGAGTTTGAGCGTACGGCTTTGACTTCACCCAAGTATTCCGATGCCGAAGTGATGAAATTCCTGTTCGATGCCGGCATGGCCCATCTGTGTTTCCTCAAAGAAGATTTTCATGATAAGGCCGAACGCTTTTCGAAAAGCGACGCTAAACTGCATCCCTCAAATCATAAATGGGATAATAGAGGAGTTGATGAGCATGTGGGATGACCATGACATAAACCAAGAGATTGAGCGTGTGGGGGCGGGAGTGTTGGCGCTGATCCTTCTGGCGTGTATCGGATATCGCCTGTGGAACTGGTGGGCGGGCATGAGCATCTACAAGACGTTCTTGGGCGCGGTTGCCGGACGACCGTCTGGCTTCTCTCGCCTGCGCTGTTGGGATTATGGTCTATGGGAACTCTATCCTGACGGGCAACTGGCCGGTATCGCAATGATTATTGTTGTTTTGTCGATGATCGGTGTCGCAGCCTCTGGCAAACATCTGTTCTATTGGGTTGGCGGCAGCGTGATTGTGGGCGGCTATTTTGTCAATGCGTATTTCTTCTTGAAACTCATGGCGGCGTACTGACGAAAATGAAGAAGAAAGGAATCATATTGGCTTTGAGCTCCCTTGTCCTGGGAGCTCTGTTGGTCGTGGTTCTTCTTCAAGGCGATTGTCCGTTGTTTGGCCGTATTGACCGGTCTTTGCAGAAGGCATTTCCCGTCGTGTATCATGTCTATGCACACCATGGATTGCGTTGGGATCTTAATGATGGATGCGGTCGGACAATTCTTCTGGCCGAAGGTGAGAATCTTTTTTCGTTTGGGATAGACTTGGGAGGGAAAGACAATTTCTGCAATGGGGAACGATTTACCTCCCTGGCTGATTTGAAAAAATGCCTCATTCGAGGATTGGAGGTCAATGAGATTCCAAAGGACCGAGTGTCTGCCGTTCCAGTGCGTATGACTTGCAACTTGTCGAGCCCGTATGCAAGTTTCGTAAAGGTATTGGATGTTTGTGCGGAAGCGGGATTGAGGAATTTCGTGGGTTTCGGCGGATATCGGACATCGGACGGTTTTGAAGAGGAAACATCCTGTTTTGAAGTGGAGACGTCGTGTCCGTTGCCTCATGGATTTCCCATCGACTTGTCCGCCCGGTATGCCAATCGTGTGTTGGTTGAAGTGGACGAAAATGGCAGGGTGACGGTGGCCGGTGTGAAGGCGGAAGGAAAAGAAGCTTTGCGCGAAGCCCTGAGGAAGGCAAGGTCTGGACGTCCCGATGTCGACATGATTCTCAAAGTCGCGCCGATGGCCAAGATGGAGACGGTCAGGGAATGCATCTTGGCGGCATCATTTGTCTCAATCTATAACTATTATTTGGTGGGACAGTCCGCAATCGAAGGACAATGGACGGTGGTGAGGTTTGACATCGCGCGTCCTGATGCGAAGGATTGGGGATCGATGGGGCGCAGCGTGAAAGGCGTTCCGCGAAAAGACTGTGTTTTCTGCCACCGTGACGATCTAGAGCGCATCCGCCAGAAGTGAGCGTATGCTCGGAAACGGCGAGGGGTTCCGACCTTCCCGCTCTCAATGAATGATCCTTCCAATTTTTCCGAATAATGTGTATGGAGGACTTGAATTTTGTCCGAAAAATGTGTACAATGTCGCCCGTTTAAGGTCGAAAAACGTGTGTGCCATTTGATGGATGATATGAAATGATGACTAAAATCGAGAAAATCCTTGTGGAACGGGAAGAATCGCGGTTTAGGAAGCTATTGACGATGGAGCGCTTTGTCTTGGCCTCCGTGTTGGGCGGGACGTTGGCGTTTAGCGCTTGCGCCGATGTGGTCCTGCCGCAGAAGTATACGCAACTGGAGTGGATCGAGTCCGACGGCGAGCAGTATGTCGATACGCGTTACATTCCGACGGCGGCGAGTCGCGTTGTGTGCGAGTTTGAAGCGCCGGCCAAGCAGGCCCATCCGTGGCCGGCGGTGTTTGGGGCGCGGTCGTGCCAACGTGGAATGTATGCGAACGAACTCTCGTTCTTCACGCATTCGAACCGGGCGGAGGTGCCGTCGTTTGTCGCGTGTGGCGAACATGTGAAGGGGACACGTCCCTTTATGTATGGAACGCGCGTACAGCTCTCGTGCGGGGCGAACGGCGAGGCGAGTTGGAAGGCCGGTGCGGCTGGGACGGATGGTTTGGGAACGACGGTGCGCGAGGCGCGTGCGTGCCTGAGTCCGCTCTTCCTCTTTTGCCAGGGTCATAGCGAAGCACCCTACGGGCACGAGATCAACTCGACGTCCCGAAGCTGTCTGCGCCTCTATTCCTTCCGCGTTTTTGAAGGCGGGAAAATCGTCTGCGATTTCCGTCCGTGTCGCGACCCTGAAGGAGAGGCCGGCCTCTATGATGTTGCGCGTCAGGTCTTTTATGGGAACATCGGGAAGGGCGCGTTCAAGGGCTCGGACGGCGTGGCGAAGGCCGTAGGCGGGCCGCGCGACATCGCGATGCTTGCGGGCGAGAAGTGGTGGGGGGCTGCGAACGGACTTGGCGCGAAGATGCCGCTTGACGCCAAGAGCCGGATCGTCATCGATCTCCTTCGCCGCAGCTATCGCAACCAGTATACCTCGCTCCTTGTCTCGAACTTGGGGCGCGTGATCTGGTGCGAGAAGCAGTGCCGGTTTGAAATCGCGAACGGCCGCATCAAGGTCGTGCCGCTCGACAACGCCCGCGTGTTCCTCTCGCATCCCGGGAAGACGCTGCGTGAGGCGTTCCTCTTTGCGTCGCGTTCCTACTTCCCGCCGAGCGGGAAGACGCCGGACGAGCTGCTCATTTCGGCGCCGCAGTATGCGCTCTGGATCGAGTTCACCTACGGCGGCAACGAAGAGCAGGTGCTTGAATACGCGCAGTCGATGATCGACAACGGACTCCCGCCCGGCGTCCTGCTGTTCGACTGCATGTGGCAGGCGCATTATGGCGATTGGCGGTTCGACCCCGGGCGCTTCCGCGATCCGAAGGGGATGTGCGAGAAGCTGCGCAAAATGGGGTACACGGTGATCCTTTGGGTCTGTCCCTGGGTGGGACTCGATACGGCGCAGTTTCGTCTCCTCACGCGCGGCTACGATCCGTTTCGCGCCGGACGCTTCCCCACGGGCGGGTTTGCGCTTTCCGCCGATGGACGCAGCGTCTATCCGAGCCGGTGGTGGGACGGCTATTCGGCACTCCTCGATTTCACCCACCCGAACGGACATCGTTGGTTCAAGGAACAACTCGACCGTCTGGTGGCGGACTACGGCGTGAAGGGATTCAAGGTCGATGGCGGCGAACTGACCTACTATGTCGGCGAGCCGCGCTTCCGCGAGCCGTGGCCCACGGCAGAACTGGCGAATGCCCTTCAGCGGTATGCGCTCCTCTATCCCACGTGCGAATATCGGAATTCGTGGAAGAGCGGTGGTGTGCCGATTGAGGTGCGCCTTGGCGACAAGGGCCACAACTGGCGCGATCTGAACGCGCTCATCCCCGAGATGACGGCGGGCGGTCTCCTCGGCTATTCGTTCATCTGCCCCGACATGGTGGGGGGCGGGGAATATACGACGTTCCTGCCGGGACGCTCCTTCGACCACGAACTGTTCATCCGTTCGCTTCAGGTTCATGCGCTCTGCGGACTCATGCAGTTTTCGGCTTCGCCGTGGAAGCGCCTCACGGCGGACGAATGCCAGATCGTGCGCGACACGATTAAGATGCGCCAGGAGAAATTCGCCGCGCGTTTCGTCCAGCTCGCACGAGAATGCGGGAAGACGGGCGAGCCGATGATCCGATTGATGGAATACCAATTCCCGGGCAACGGCTGGGCCGATGTGAAGGACCAGTTCGTGATGGGGGATTTCCTGATTGTCGCGCCGCAGCTCAAGAAGGGTGCGACTTCGCGTACGGTGGTGATCCCGTCCGGCACATGGGTTTCCGATCGCGGTGAAAAGTTTGTTGGTCCAACGACGATTACGGTTGAAACGCCGCTCAGCCGGTTGCCGTATTTCACACGGCTCGACAAGTGAAGACGATAAACGAAGAGACGATTAAGACAAAGACGATTTAAACAAGAAGGGAAAATCAGAATGAAGTGCGAGAAAAGAAGTCTGGTGTTGGCGATTGTGCTTGGCCTCGTGGGGATTGCGGGTGCCGCGACGGCGCTGCCGAAGGGATATGAGGCGCTTGAGTACGTCGAGTCGACGGGCGGGCAATATGTCGATACGGGCTATCGTGTGAAGACGGGAGATGCGATTTCCGCCGTTCTTTCCGTGCGGCGCGAACAGCCGGGGATCGAAGCCGGGGCGTTCGGTGCGCAGCCGACCGAATCGCCTTGGGACAACGCCTGCTCGTTTGACGTGCGCATGGGTGGTGCGGGCACCTATCGGTTGTGGCGCGGTTCGGCGAACAACGTCTCCAGTAAGCGGACTGATTTCTACGGACGGAAGATCGAGGTGGCGATCGACCCCGCTGGCCTTAAATGGAAGCCCTTTGGCGCGGCGGCATGGGCGGAGACGTGTGCGTGCGCACCGCGCGGCGAGACCGCGCCTACGCTCTACCTCTTTGCCGTTCACGCCGCCTTGTGCGACCATGTCAATCCGGTTCGCTTCAGCGCGTTGAAGCTTTATTCGTTTTCGATCACATCCGCCGATGGCAAGGTGCGGCGCGCCTTTGCGCCGTGCCGTCGTACGGCGGATGGCGAGATCGGACTTTACGATGCGGCGGAAGGGCGGTTCTATGCCAACCGCGGGGCGGAACCGCTGCTCGCTTCGGGCACGCCACGCGTGGGCACGCTCGCGGGTGCGGCGAAGAGTCCGGACGGCAAGAACGAGATCCGCCTCTGGGCGAATCCGCTTGCCTACGAGGTGCGGCGCGCGGGCGCGGTGCTCGTGGGACGCACGGAGATTTCGCTCAAGGTGGATGGTCGGCGGCTCGGACTCGTGGAGACGCCTCAAC
>JAZUGW010000345.1:0-3524 GCA_045641465.1 Kiritimatiellia bacterium
CATCCTTGTCATCGACGAGGCGCATCATGCGACGGCGAAGAGTTACCGCAACTGCATCGACCACTACTTTCAGAATCCCGATTGCCGTCTTGTCGGCGTGACGGCGACGCCCGACCGCGCCGATGAAACGGCGCTCGGACAGGTCTTCGAGACAGTCGCCTTCGAATACTCGGTGACGAATGCCATTCACGACGGCTGGCTCGTGCCGGTCAAGCAGCGTCTCGTCAAGGTCAATTCACTCGACTTCTCGAACGTCACGACTTGCGCGGGGGACTTCAACCAGGGTGAGCTTGCGCAGGTTCTCGAAGAGGAGCATAACCTCCATGCGATTGCCGTGCCTACGATGGAGATTTGCGGCGACCGCCGCGCAATCATCTTCGCGGCATCCGTCCGACAGGCCGAGCGCATCTGCGAGATCATCAACAGGGGCAATGAGGATTGGATCGCGAAGAATGGCGCGAAGCGAGCGGAGTGGGTTTGCGGGAAAACCGAAAAGGTCGAACGTCGAACGATCCTCGATAACTTCAAGAACGGCAAGATCCAGTTCGTCGTCAATGTCGGCGTTCTCACGGAGGGGTTCGACGATGCGGGCGTTTCCGTCGTCGTGATGGCGCGTCCGACGAAGAGCCGCGCCCTGTATGCACAGATGGCCGGACGTGCCACCCGCCCCGCTGCAGGAATCGCCGCGAAGCTGGGAGAAGTGGACGAAGCCGAAGATCGCCGCGCCCTGATTGCGGAATCGGAGAAGCCCTCTTGCCTTATCGTCGATTTCGTCGGCAATTCGGGACGGCACAAGCTGGTCTCGACCGCTGACATTCTCGGCGGGAAGGACATCGACGACGAGGACGAGGAAGAGGCGCGGAAGCGGGCCAAGAAACGCTGCGAGGAATCGGGCGAAGAGACGGATATGATCGACGAGATCGAAAAGGCCCGTGCGGAAGTGAAGGCCGAAAAGGAAGCGGCGGCGAAACGCCGCAGTTTCATTCAGGCGACGGCGCGGTTCGTCGAGGTGTCGGTCGATCCGTTCAACATCTTCGACCTGCCGCCGGTCGAGAAGTCATCCGGCTGTTCCCTCGGACAGCATCTGTCGTGGAAGCAGAAGGAACTTCTTCGCGAGAAGCTGAAGGTCAATCCCGACAACATGAGCGTCGTGGCCGGACGACAGTTGCTTGACGAATACTTCCGTCGTGTGAACGCGCACCTTGCGACCTTCGGGCAGGTCAAGGCATTGAGGCGTTTCGGGATTCCCGTGCCGATGACATTTGACGAGGCCAATAGGACGCTCACGAAGTTGTTCAAGGATCAGTAACAACAAGCGTACGACAACAAGGGAGGAAGATTATGAATTCAGATTGGCATAATGTCAGCAGGAAGGAGCCGTGTCCGATCTGTCACAAGACGGACTGGTGCTCGATCTCCAATGATGGCGCGGTTTGCGTTTGCCACCGTGTGGAGTCAGATCGTCCGACGAAGAGCGGGTACGGGTGGATTCACTCGCTTCGCTCGAATGTGGGAGTATGGAAATATGGGAATGGCGGAATGCGGAAGTGGGGAAATGTCAGACGGGAACTCCCCCCTTCTCCGCCGCCCAATGTCGCCGCTGATTATTTCGCCGCGCTGCCGACGGGGGATTCTCAGGAGAGAATCTGTGCACGGCTTGAACGGGAACTTGGATTGCCGAAGGCGATGCTTGAAATGCACGACGTGCGATGGGACTCGAAGGCGAATGCCGCCGCGTTCCCAATGCGGAACGCAGACGGCGAGGTGACGGGCATTCGCTACCGGCAACTGGCCACCGGACGCAAGTGGGCGCTCAAGGGGTCGAAGGACGGTCTTTTCTACATCCCGGAATACATCCCGATTACGGATGAGATTGTTGTCTGTGAAGGACCGACGGACATGCTCGCCGCCGCGAGTGTGGGGCTCAATGCGGTGGGGCGAAGTTCGTGCATGACGGGCGCGGCACTTCTGCGCGAGTTCGTCCGTTCGCACCGCGTGAGGCGCGTGACGATCATCGGCGACAACGACAAGCCGCACGACAGGCCGGACGGCAGCTGGTGGCGTCCTGGATTGGACGGCGCGGGGCGGCTGGCAAGGGATCTGCGAGTCTCTGCACGGATCGTTTTGCCCCCGCCGCATATCAAGGACACGCGGGAGTGGTATCGGAGCGGACTCCTCACGAAAAACAGCTTTCTGGAGGCCGCGTCGGGGGCGAAATGGATGATCGGCAGCTAGTTTTCATCCGGCGTCTGAAAAAAGTTGATACCAAAATTCGCCCGATTGGGAATATACCAGGGTGAGGGAGATGATTGATGGTTCGTCAGTCGGGTGGTTGGCGACTGGCGAGAGAGGGATTCGGGCGGGGCCGCCGCAGGTGGGAAACGCGGTGAGTGGAGCGGTGATTGCGGCGGCCCCGCCCTTCCAACCGTTTTTGGTTGTTAGTTGTTGGTTGTTAGTTGTTAGTGAAACACAAAAGGAGAAAACAGATGAGCAAGAAAATCATGGGATTCACGAGTCGGAAGTGGGTTTGCTTCTGGTTCGGCGTTTGCGTGGGAATCGTCGCTGGCGGGCTCGCTGGCGTTTCCACGGTCACCCCGTAGGGGGAAAGAGAAAAGTCGGTAGGGGCCGCGAAAAAGTCGGTTGCCCTGAACGACAAAGTCGGTAGGACGAAATGATTCGTCCGCGTAGGCCGCTTTTTGCCGCCGGTAGGCGGTAATCGGTTGGTCGGTAGCATCAGTTTGGCGCATCGTCACTGCCAGTTGTGACGGTGCGCCTGTTTGTTTTCGGCGGTCAGTAGTCGGGCCAAGTGCGTCCGCGCCGTCGGAAACGGACAAACAGGGAACTGGCAACCTGAAAGGAGCCATTCACATGGCGAAAGTTCAGTACATCACGGCGAAGGGAGCGAGTACGCTTTCCGCTTCGCCGTTCTACATCGGCGTTCCGCAGCACGAGCGCACGATGAACAAGAAGGAGTCCTATGCGTTCCTCGAAGACCGCATGGGCTACAAGGCGACCGCGATCCGCGCGGTGTTCATGGGTCTCGCGGCCTACGTCGCGGAGAACGCGGGCAAGGGCAACATCACGCTCGTTGACGGCGTGAGTTCCATCCGCAACGTCTGCCGCGGGCCGTTCGACGCGCTCACGGGTCCGTGGGTCAAGGGCAAGAACTACCTCCTCGTCGCTTCGGTGGCGCTGGATCCGTTCAAGTCCGCCCTGTCGGGCGTCATCCCGACGAACCGCACGGAGGGTGCGAGTCCGGTCATCAACACCGTCTATGACGAGGTTGAGATGGAGTACGGCCAGATCACCGTCGGCAACGAGTTCTCGGTTGCCGGTGCCGACCTCGGTCCGGACTCGGAGAAGCCCGACGAGTACGTCGCCCTCCTCGACGGCAAGGGCGAGCTGATCGCCAAGGCGACGGTCACGTATTCCGACCTCCAGAACGTCAAGGGCGTTTTCGAGGGCGTGGAGATCGAGCCGGGCGAGTACACGCTTGCCGTCTATACCCGTTCGGGCATGGGCGA
>JAZUGW010000346.1:0-4007 GCA_045641465.1 Kiritimatiellia bacterium
TCGCAATGCTCTATTGACTCGTGTAGGGCAAATGTGGTACCATACTAGATGTTGACATTGTGAATGGGTCACGATGTCTGCGGTGGAGTTTAGAATTCTCGAAAATCGGGGAAGACGTGATGAAAGCGAAAATAGTTAGAAGTTGCGTGTACGCGGTGGCATTTGTATTGTCGGTTTTGCGGGTTGGCGCGGAAATGGCTGTCACGAGCGACCTCACGCTGACGGAAGACACCGACTGGCGCGCGCAGGGCATGGTGACGGTCGCCGCCGGGGTGACAGTCGATTTGAATGGCCACACTTTGACCGTGAAGGGGCTTTCCTGCGCGGGTACGATCGTCGACAGTTCGGCGGCCTATCAACCGCTCGAATATGTCCAGGTGTCGGGTCATCAGAAGGTCTCAACGGGTTACCTGACGACTGACAAGACGGCGATCGACCTTGACTTCTCCAATGTCAGCGACTTCAGCAACAGGGCCATCTTCTGCGGCGACTGGGCGAACTACGGGCATCTTCTCATCGCTAATACTGCGAAAGTCAATAACAAGACGGTCAATGTCTTCAACTGGTTTGGAAACAATGATCGAATTCTTAATAGTGCCGCTACGAACAAACGTTATCGGTTTGTGGCCGTGCCAGGGGGCTCGCAGACGGTTTTCCTTTACGACGGTGAGACAGGCGAGCAACTTTCCGCTAATAATTTTTCGCTTGCGCATTCCGCGGGAACCGCCGAGATGGTGCTCTTTGCCGGATATGACCAGGAACCGGAGAGATATTGGTCGTCCTATCGCTTCCACGCCTTCAAGCTGACCGACACGACGACTGGCAAGGTCGAGCGCGATTACGTGCCGGTCAGGGTTCTTGCTGGCGACAATGCCGGCAGTATCGGCCTCTACGATCGCGCCTACGGGCAGTTCTGCCCCAACGAGGGCTCGCAGCCGTTCGTCGCGGGAAACGACGTCGGCTCCCCGCTCTCCCTCGGCAAGTTGAGCATCGATGTGGCGGATGGTGCGTTGTATGCGGTTTCGGGCGCCTGTAATGTGCGGGTGGAGTTGCGGGACGGTTCGACGCTCGCGGGCGACTGCGACCTTCGCTGCTTCGGCACCAAACTGGAGGTCAACGGCGCGGTGAACCTCAACAACCACCGTCTTTGTTTGCAGGGACTGGGCGGACTGGGCGTGGTCCGAAATGGCGGCTATCGCTACTACCGCTTCAAGGTGGATGCCCTACGGGATGGGGCGATGATGCAGATCGGCGTGGTCAAGCTGTTCTGCGGCGATCTGGAAGTGACGCGCAGCTACACGCATATCGACTACAATGAGAATTCAAATTTCTCCGGTTTCACGCCCGTCAAGTGTCTGGACGGCAATCTGGGAACCAAGTGGTTCGACAACCGCAGTACGGATCTGATGTACTTCACCCTCGACTACGGCGAGCCGATTCTCGTGACGCGCTACCAATGGTACACGGGAGACGATACGAACACGAACAAGGGACGCAATCCGAAGTCTTGGCGGCTTCAGGGGTCGAACGACGGCGAGAGCTGGCAGGATGTCGATGTCGTGGTCGACAATACCTCGGTGACGACGGCGAACAAGACGCTCGCCTACGACAAGACGCTGGTCGATACGCGCAATGACGGCGTTGACGTGGACGTGCCCGATGGTGCGACCGGTGAAGTGACGGCGCGCCTTTCGGGCGTGCTCTCGCTTTCCAAATGTGGTACGGGTACGGTGCTCGTCAGGGATACGAACATCGCCGATCTGACGCATGTGGCCATCGATGCGGGCTGTCTTAAGATCAAGCACACGGGTCTGGTGGGAACGGCAAGTACGGCGGGTGAAATCCGCGTGGCCAACGGTGCTCAGCTCGACATCAATACTTTGCAGCCGGCGAACATGTCCATCTCCACGGGCGTGACGACCCACGCCAAGACGATTTACGTTGAAGGCGACGGCATCGACACGGAAGGGGCGATCATCAACACGGCGGTTCAGTCGACGGAGAGATACGGACAGCTTTTCGGCCGCCTCGTCCTCACGGGCGACGCCTCGATCTGCATGCGCACCGGCACGAACCTCACGCGCATGGACGTGCGTCCGCTCACCGGGAGTGCCTACGCGGGAGCGTTGGTGGAGGGGGCCTATACGCTCACTTTGAACGCCGGGAACAAGTTCGACGCCAACAAAGCAGCCTTCGCCTTGAAGGAGCTGGTCGCATGGGGAGAGCTTGAGTTCGAGGATTCGAATACCGGCGTGGTGACGAACGGCCTTCGTCTGTGTACGGGTAGTCTGTTGAAGCTGAACGGGGTGACCGCGCTGCCGCAGATGCCGATCTTCGTCGAGCCGGATGCGGCGGTGGAACTTTTGGTGACACAAAAGGCGCTCACATTGACGTCGCCGGTTGTGACGGGCGTAGGAAGCGACCTTGCGGTCTCGTGCTCGGTGACGGCGACATTTGCCGGCGGACTCCACCTGGACGGGACTTTGAACAAGACGGGGGCGTCGCCGATGCTGATCACGGGGACGCTTTCGGGTGCGGGGACGCTGGCCGGCGAGCAGGTGCGTTTCTCGGGCACCAATACCTGCTGGCGTCTGGTTGCGAACGACGATGGTTTCACGAACAAGGTGGATACGACGGGCGTGGCGGATACCGCGTTTCTGATGGAACTGAAGAAGTTTGAAATCGTGTATACGGGTGAGCATCCTGAAAAGAAGGTGATGACGATTTGTCCGGCCGGCGACTTCACGCCCGTGGGTGTGAACGACATCACCCTCCAGGTGACAAACGCTGCTGGAGCGCCGATTTTGAACTGCTGGCTGGAGGCGTCGGACGGCGTCCTCAAGGTGCATTTCGCCGATGCCGAGATGCCGGCGGTGACGGCCGAGTGGACGAATGCCGCCGACGATGGCGATGTCGCAAATGCGGCGAACTGGATCTGCCGTAACGAGGCGGGCGATCCGATTCCCAATCGTCTGCCCGCCGAGTCGACGGTGGTTCTCATCGGCGCGAACAACCGGTTCGTCTGCACGAACGCGGCACCGCTCGTGTGCGGCAAGGTCCGGTTCGAACCGGGTGCGTCGCTCGGGGCCGATTGCGACTGGCGGGGGCTTGCCGGTGTGCCGTTCGAAGGCACGCTCAATCTCGCCGGACACAAACTCACCGTGGGCTCGCTCAAGGGGAATGCCACGCTCACCGACACGGCGCACGGCGCGGGATTCAAGTACTATCGCTTCAAGGTCAACAAAACGCGCGGAGCCGCCGAGCATGCTGGTAATTTGACCCAATCCGCCGATTCCATGCAGGTGTGTGAAGTCAAGTTCTTCAATGGCACCCAGGAGCTGACGCGCCCGTATTCGCATCTCTTCTACAATGAGTCAACGTTCAATTCCGCGTCCTTTGGGAATTTCAAGCCCGAAAAGGCGCTTGATGGTGATCTCGCGACCGAATGGTATGACGACCGGGCCTCGTCGGCGGATGCCGCGTTGCGTGAGGATGTGTGGTTCATCGTCGAGTATGCCGAACCGATCGTACTCACGCACTACGAGTGGTACACGGGAATCGACACCCAAAAGTTCACCTATCGTCAGTTGCAGGACTGGCAGCTGGAGGGGTCGAACGACCTTGAAAACTGGGTGTTGCTGGATGCGCTTGCCTCACGGATGGGGGCGAGCAACAAGGGGCTTGCCTATCGGGGACCGGCGAGGGCGCCGACGGCGCCGCGAGGCGAAGTGTGCATTGACGTGCCCGCCGGGGCGGCCGAGACGAACACGACGGTGGTGCTGCAAGGGGGACTGCGGCTGGCCAAAGAAGGGGCGGGAACCTTTGTCGCGGCCGTGAACCAGCAGACGTATGCGGGTGGTACGGTTGTGCGCGAAGGCGTACTCAAGCCGGCGCTTCCTGTCGGCAATGCTTTTCTGTTTGGCCTTCAAAACTCGTTGCTGACGATCGAGGACGGCGCGCAGTACTGGGACGCCTACTATGCCCCCTGGGCGCCACAGTATATCCGT
>JAZUGW010000347.1:0-14443 GCA_045641465.1 Kiritimatiellia bacterium
GGGGTTGGGGGTTGGGGGTTCGGGTTAACTTGCTAACTGACAAACTCAAACACTGTAAAACTGCCTATGCGGCGATGAGGGACGAATTAGAGAATTTGGTAGGGGAGGAAGGGGTCGCGGTTGTAGGGGCGGGGAACGGAGACCTCGCGGGAGGAACCGTTGGCGGTGATCTTGACGGTGATGTCGCCGTCGAACTTGTCGTAGCGGCTCCAGGCGCAGACGAGCTGCGTGACGAGATCGAGGTCGGCGGGGGAGGCGACGCGCGGCAGAAGGGCCGTGGGGCCGGGTACCGAGACGGGGGCGACGAGCGTATCCGACGGGGCGACGCGCGCGTTCAGTGTTTTGTTCTCGCGCACGTCGCGTCCGAGAATGACGCCCGTGCCATCCGGCAGGCGGAAGCGGCGGGCGATGTTCAAGAGTTCGACGAGACGGCGCTCGCCGAGGCCCTCGTGGTCGAGCAGGTCCTTGAGACGGCGGCCGAATCCCTTCTCCGTCAGCTTGCAGCCGCCGGCGGGGGAAGGGTAGTCCACGAGACCGAACTTCTCGGCCAGGGCGATCTGGGGCTCGCGGCAGCGTCCCGAAATGTTGAGCAGCTTGGAACGGTCGAGCAGTCCCTCCTGTTCGGGAATGGTCGGTTCGAGCAGCTGGGCCGAGAGGGGACGGATCAGACGGCCCTTCAGTCCCGAGCATTTCTCGACGACGCCGAGCGACTGCTTGTTCTGCGACATCGGGCGCTGGTTCATCACCTCGCCGGTGGCGACGAAATCGTAGCCGAGTTCCACCATCAGCTCGCCCGCGCGCGCGATCATCTTCGCATGGCAGTCGATGCAGGGGTTCATGGCGCCGCCGAAACCGTGGGGCGGGTTTTCGATCAAGGCGATTTCATCTGCCGTGAAATCGATCACGTGCAATTTCAGGTTCAATGCGGCTGCCGCCTTCTTGGCGCCCTCGGGTGAAAAGAAGGGGGTGGCGAACACAACGCCTTCGACTTCTGCGCCCGCTTCGCGCAACACACACACGGCGAGCTGCGAATCGAGTCCGCCGCTCACCAGGCTCAAGCCCTTCGCCTTTCGTTCCATTTTTCTTACTTCCTCATTCTTGACTTTCCCCGGGATGGGGGGATGTGCTATAATTCCTTTTGCAGGGAGAAAGAAAGTTTACACGATGAAGACGTTTTTGGCAATGCCCATTGTGCTGTTGGCTGCGACTTTTTCAGTCCGGCCGCTGCCGCAGGCGGATGGTCCGCTCGAGCCGTCCATCCAGAACGAGGTCGATCACGCAATCGACCGGGCCTCGTTGTGGCTGGCGAAACGGGTCTGCACCAACCGTGTGGACACGTGTGGCGATCTCTTTGCGACGAACGGACTGACGCGCGAGAAGATTGCGTTGAAACTCATTTCGAACCAGAAGGGCGAGGGCTGGTGGGTGACGCCGACGAATGCGTTGCCCACGCGCCTGGCAGTGGAAATTCTCAAGGGACTCTGAGACGCATGCATCCTGATCTCATTTCAATCGGTTTCCTTCATGTCAAGACGTACGGCGCGTTTATGGCGCTGGGCTTCTTGGCGGCGTGGCAGGTGCTGGCGTGGTTATGCCGGCGCACGGGACGCAATCCCGACTCGTGCACGAACCTCATCATGTGGATGATGGTGAGCGGCGTTGTCGGGGCGCGTACGGCCTACGTGATCGAACACTGGTCGCAGGAATTCGCGGGCCATTGGGAGCTGATTCCGCGCGTCGATCAGGGCGGGCTCATGTTCTACGGCGGCCTCATCCTCGCCATCCTCGTGTTCTTCGTGTGGTGCTTTGTGAAACACGAGAACAAGATCGCACTTGCGGATCTGTTTGGTGTGGTGATTCCGCTGGGTCATGCCTTTGGCCGCGTCGGCTGCTTCTTCTACGGGTGCTGTTATGGAAGCCTTTCGGATGCGCCGTGGGCCGTTGCTTTCCCGCGTGGATCGCCTGCGTGGTACGAGCAGCTGAAGGCCGGTCTCATCGCCGCCGATGCCCGCGCGGCGCTCCCCGTCTTGCCCACGCAGCTTTTTGAAGCATTTTCTGTCTTTATTCTTTTTGCGGTTCTTCTAGCCGTCTATCGTCGGTTCGGACAGACGCGTCCGGGCCTGACAATCGGCTCTTATATGATTTGTTATTCGATTATTCGCTTTGGAATTGAAGTTTTGCGTGGAGACCCGCGAGCCAATGTCGGGATGCTTTCCATCAGTCAGTCGATTTCTCTGATTCTTTTTCTCGTCGGTTGCGCATTTATCCTTGTTGCGTTTCGTCGCGGAAAATTGTAAAATACACGAACCACAAGAAGAAGGAAGGCTTTGCATATGAATTTCACAAACCCGATTAAGACGGCGGCCGCGCTCGCGTCCGTCACCGTTTTCGCTGTTTGCGCACCGGCTCAGGATGACGCGGCGGCAGAGAAGCCGGCCGAGCAGCCGGCGGCTGAACAGGCTGCGGCAGAGGAGACGGCCGAGCTGGCGCCCGCGAAGGCGACGGAACGGTTCTTCTATCCGCTGCTGCGCTGCAAGCGTGCGGTCGGCTCGGTGCAGATTCTTCGTCCGACGACCAAGGATTGGGTCGATGCGGAAGAAGGCCGCTACTACCCGCTCGGTTCGCAGGTGCGTATCGCCGGCACGGATGCCGCGGCGCCTGAAGCGGTGTTCGAGTTCGGCGAGAAGTCGTTGCTCAAGGTCACGAGCAATGCCGAGTTCGCGACGGCGCCGATCAAGATCGGCGATCGCGTGCGTACGCTTCAGCTGAAGAAGGGCCGTGTCTCCCTCGCACTGCCGTTGCAGCTGAAGGAAGGACTCTTCAAGGTCGAGGCGCCGTACTTCACCTGCGAGAATCTCGCGGGTGAAAGCCGGTTTGACTATTCGGCTGCGGGCGATGGCGACGAGGCTGTGGTACGTTGCGTGACGGGGTCGATGGCGCTGAACGGCAAGCATTTCAAGTTCCCGCGTCTTGTGGCGGCGAACCAGTTGCGCATTACCACGACGGGTGAAAATCTCTATACCTCGCTGGTGGGTGAAAGCGGCGACTGCAAGGCGCAGCTCGACCAGGGCATCCTCGCGGAGCGCAATTTCGAGACGGACGAGATGGTCGAAACCAAGAAGACGCTCGACTTCTCGCTTTCGCCGCAGTGCTCGATCAAGATCTTCCGTGCGAAGAGCAAGGTCAGCGGCCGCATGGCGGTGTCGATGATGACCTTCGATCCTGCGGGCGTGATGAAGAACCGTGTGGCGTTCGCCGAGGGCCGTGCGAATGTCAATTCGGGCGAACTCGTCGTTTCCACCAAGGTCGCCGATGCCGATAAGAAGGCGGCGGCGACGAAGGTCGACGAAGAGACCGAGGCTGTGGAAGTGCCGGCGCCGAAGAAGGCCGCGAAGGCTGACGACGACGAACCCGCACCTGCGCCGAAGAAGGCTGCGAAGGACGACGACGACGAGCCGGCGCCTGCTCCAAAGAAGGATGAGAAGAAAGACGAGAAGAAGGACGACGACGATTTTATTTGATGATCGCCGCAAGGTTGCGGTGAAGTTTTACAACAAGAAGCAAGCATAAAGACAGGATAAAAAAGTGGTCATTCATCAATTCAACCGCCTCATTAAGAACAAGTGGGTTTGGGGTGTGTTCGCGATTGCGATCTCGGTGTTCTTCGCGTTCGACTTCCTTTTTGTCGGCGGCAGCGAAGAGGGGCGTTCCTCGGGAACGGTCGGCAAGCTTGGCGGCAAGGACATGTCGGCCAACGAATTCCAGCGTCTTGTGGACGAGGCGCGTGGCTTCGGCCGCGGCCGCGACAACAAGTCGTCCAATGCCGAAATCAATCGTCAGGCCTGGCAGACGGCGGCGGCCCTTCAGGTTGCGAAGGCGGCCAAGCTCGAGGCGACGGACGAGGATGTGAAGGCGGCGATTCTGCGCGATCCGTCCTTCCGCGGCGAAGGTGGGTCCTTCAATCCTCGCGTCTACGAGATGCTGCTGCGCGACAACGGCATGAGCCCGGAGCGTTTCGAGCAGTTCCTCAAGCGCCGTCTCACGCTGAACAAGCTCCAGCAGGTTGTGCTCGGAAGCGCCGCGTGGGTTTCGCCGATGGAACTCGAGGGTGCCATCAACGATTGGACGGACAAGTTCTCGGTGCGCATCGCGGCGTTCACGGATCGCGATGCGGACAAGGTCACGATCGACGACAAGGGGATCGAGTCCTACTATAAGGACAACACGAACTCGCTCGCGCTGCCGGACTGCGTGACGGTGAAGTACGCGAAGTTCCAGGCCGATGCCCCGGCGCGTCTGGCCCAGTTCAAGATCTCCGACGAAGAACTCCATGACCGCTATGATGCGACGTCGAAGCGCTTCGAGACGACCGGCACGAACGGCGTCACGGTGACGAAGACGTTCGAGCAGGTCAAGAGCATCCTCGAGAACGAGCTCAAGGTCATCGCCTCGGTCGAAGCCTATCGTACGAACCTCCTCTTCCGCGTCTATCCGCAGGACGAGAAGGCCGCTGCCGACACGAAGACGGATCGCCTCGAGAAGATCGCGGCGGACGAGAAGGTGAAGGTCGAAACGTCGAAGCCGTTCTCCCTGGATGGCCGTGGCTATGTGAAGGGCTTCATGGTCTATCCGAGCCAGGTTGCGCCGGGCTGCAGCGGATTCTCCGCCGCGGTGGCGGAACTCGATCCGGAGTCTCCCGATCTGCGCTACGGCGTGGTGGCGGGCACGAACTGCGTGTACCTGATCGAGCGTGCGAGCTTCACGAAGGCGCACGTGCCGACATTTGCCGAGGCGAAGGAGATCATTCGTCCGGATGCGTTGGCGGATGCGCGCAAGAAGGCGTTCAAGGCGTCGGTCGAGAAGACGCGTGCGCTCGTGGCGGCGGACCTGGCCAAGGGCAAGCCGTTCGACGAGAAGGCGTTTACGGGTGCGACGGTTTCCACGCAGATCGTCTTCTCCGTCTCCGCGATGCAGAACAACTCCTTCGCCGATTCGATGTACATCGCGCGTGACACGATGAAGCTCGCGAAGGGACAGCTCTCCGATTTCATCACCACGTCCAACCCGAAGCGTGCGCTCGTCGTCTATATGGCGAACCGCGAACCGGGCGATGCGGCGCAGGCCCAGATGGCGCGTGCCCAGCTGCGTGACGAACTCGCGCGCGGTTCGGCGATGATGCTCGCTTCCTCGTGGCAGGAATGGAATCTCAACCGTCTCGGTTTTGAGACGACGTCCCAGTCTTCGGTCGAGGCACAAGATGCGTCTGCTGATTTCGAAGACTGACCCGGCCGCTCAGATGCCAACGTACGCCCATCCCGGTGATGCCGGGATGGACGTTCGTTCTATTGAAACAGTGACGTTGCCGCCGGGTGGACGCGCCTTGGTTCATACGGGGTTGGCGTTTCAGCTTCCGCCGGATGCCGAGGCGCAGGTGCGTCCGCGTTCGGGCCTCGCGCTCAAGCACGGGGTGACGGTGCTCAATGCGCCGGGTACGATCGATGCGGGCTATCGGGGCGAAGTGGGCGTGATCCTGATCAATCTGGGAAGCGAACCGTTCACGGTCGAGGCGGGAATGAAGATTGCCCAGATCGTCGTGGCGCCGGTTGCGCAGGCGGAGCTCGTGGAAGTCGCGTCGCTCGATGCCTCTGAACGAGGGGCAGGCGGGTTCGGGTCCACGGGGTTGAATTAAGGAACTTCTTTCTTTCGTGTCTGTCACGGGGAATTGTCCACAGACGGCGCGATTTATGGTATACTATGCGGACAAAAGAGAAAGTCTGTCATGCTACTTGAGATAGTCAAATATGGTTCGAAGGTCTTGCGCGAGACGGCGCGTCCTGTTCCTGCGGTGACACCGGCCCTTGTGAAGGTGGCCGAGGATATGCTGGAAACGATGTACAAGGCGAAGGGAGTAGGCCTTGCGGCGCAGCAGGTGGGGCGTCTGGAGGCGATGTGCGTCATCGACGTGCCGGCAAGCTGCGAGGACGACGAGGAAACGAAGGCCTACAATGCCGCCGTGCAGATGCCGCTGGTGATGTTCAACCCGGTCATCGTTGCGACGGAAGGTTCGCAGGATGGCCGTGAAGGCTGCCTCAGCTTCCCGAATATGGGCGCCCCTGTGGTGCGTGCCGCGCAGGTCACCTGCCAGTATACCGATGTGAACGGAATGCCGCAAATCGCTTCGGCGAAGGGGTTCCTGGCGCGGGCGATTCTGCATGAGACCGATCACCTTCAAGGTGTTCTCTATGTGGACCATGTGAGCGCGGTCGAAAAGCTCAAGCTCGCGAAGCGCCTTCAGAAGCTGGCGGATAAAAACGGCGGCAACCTCTAGTTTCGCCGCCCTTCAGATGATTTCCAAAACTTAACCAACAAAAGGAAAAGAAAATGAAAATGAAATCCCTCGTTGCTCTCACCCTTGCGGTGTTTTCGTTCGTGACGCTGGCGGCGACTTCGACGCCCAAGGGCTTTACGGACAATATGGACGAAGCTCTGGCGCAGGCGAAGACGTCGGGCAAGTACATCTATGCGTGCTTCTCCGGCAGCGACTGGTGCGGCTGGTGCAAGAAGCTCGAGCGGGAGGTCTTCTCGGACAAGACATTCGATTTCGCCGCCGCGTTGGAGAAGGACTTTGTGCTTGTCTTCATTGATAGCCCGCGGGATAAGAGCCTCCTTTCCGATCACGCGAAGGCGAACAACAAGAAGATCACGAAGAAGTATAAGATCCAGGGCTATCCGACGGCGCTGGTGCTTGATTCGAATGGCGAGCAGTTCGCCGAAACCGGGTATCGCAGCGGCGGTGCCAAGTCGTACGTGGAATTCCTGATGGACATCCGCAAGAAGGGTCCTGAAGGCGTCAAGGCGGCGGAGGCGGCCGAGAAGGCGGTGTTCGGTAAGTTCGACGAGAAGTTCGAGGGCTACGGCAGTAAGATCAACGAGACGCTGCGCGCGGGCAAGGATGTGGCCTTGCTGATTCCGGGTGCTCAGGCGCTTTTGAAGGAAGCCGAGGCGTTGACGGTTCCGGAAGCCATGACCGCCAAGAAGGACGACCGTGTGAAGATGGCCCAGCGGATGATCGCCTGGCTCGAGCGTCGCAGCGCGGCGCAGAAGAGGGCTGCGGAAAAGAAGGCTTCGCAGAAGAAGTCCGAAACCAAGTAAGAATGTGGTTCTGCAAAAAGAGAAACAAACAATGAAGGTTAAATCCATTCTCGCGCTTGCCGTCAGCGCGTTTACTTTGGCGGCTCTTGCGGCCACGTCGACGCCGAAGGGGTTCACGGACGATCTGGATGCCGCCCTCGCGCAGGCGAAGACGTCGGGCAAGTATGTCTATGCGTGTTTCTCGGGTAGCGACTGGTGCTGCTGGTGCCAGAAGCTGGAGCAGGAGGTCTTCTCCGACAAGACGTTCGACTTCGTGGGCGCGCTCAAGGACGAGTATCTCTTCGTGTTCATCGACAGTCCGAGCGACAAGGACCTGCTGTCCGAGGCGGCGAAGGAGCGCAATCCCAAGCTGACGAAGAAGTTCAAGGTGCGCGGTTTCCCGACGGCGCTCATTCTCAACGGCGAGGGTGAGACGGTTGAAAAGACGGGGTATCGCAAGGGCGGCGCCAAGGCCTATGCCGACTATCTGCGCGAGGTCCGCAAGAATGGTCCGAAACTGATGGCGCAGCACAAGCGCGAGGCGGAAATCGACGCGAAGTACTTCACTACGGTGGAGGCCGAGATCCGGGCGCTTCTGGTTCCGCTGAATCGGGGCAAGCCGACGGCCGAGCAGTTGACGAAGGCGGCGGACGAGCTGGAGAAGATTGCGGCGAAGGTCGAGGGGATGTCGATCGACGAGGCCGATAAGGATCTTGTTACCAAGAAGCGTGACATCCTGGTCAAGCAGATGAAACGTCTGGTGGGTGCCATCCGTCAGGATGCCACGAAGCCGGCGAAGAAGGCGGCGCAGCCGACCGAGAAGAAGTAAATCGAGTTGTAAAAAGGTACGAAAGCAAGATGGAAGCAGGAAGCATTGAGGGCTGGCTGAAGAGTGGTTTTGAGGCCGCGTTCCCGGGAAACGATTTTTCGAAGGTGCGGGCCTTGCCCGCAACGGATGCGAAGTTTGGCGACTTCCAGTGCAATGATGCTCTGGCGAGCGCCAAGGTGCTGCATCAGCCGCCGCGAAAAATCGCCGAGGCCGTCTTCGCGAAGTTGATGGAGGCGAAGCCCGCCTTCATCGAGAAGGTCGAACTCGCCGGTCCCGGCTTCCTGAACATCACGGTTTCCACCACCTGGCTCGCAGACCAGCTGGCCAAGCTGGCCGGCACGTCCACGCGGGGCATCCCGCAGACCGGCGTCGGACAGAAGGTCGTCATCGACTATTCGTCGCCGAATGCCGCAAAGCAGATGCACATCGGCCACATCCGTTCCACCGTGATCGGCAATGCGATCGACCGCATCTATCGCGCACTCGGCTACGAGGTCATCGCCGACAACCATCTTGGCGACTGGGGCACGCAGTTCGGCATCCTGATCAAGGGCTACCGCGAGTGTGTCACGCAGGAGGAACGCGACAATCTGACGGTTGCGAACCTCGAAAAGTGCTATGTGCTCTCCGCCGCGAAGGCGAAGGAAGAGGACGGCGTGTGGAAAGACGCCTGCCGCGCGGAACTCGTGAAGCTTCAGCAGGGTGATGCCGATAACCTCGCTCTCTGGAAGAAGTTCATCGAAATTTCCATCAACGAGTTCGATCGGATGTACGCGAAACTCGGTGTGAAGTTTGATACCTACCGGGGCGAGTCGTACTACAACGAGACGATGCCGGGTGTGGTCGCGCGGTTGCAGCAGATGGGCCTCGCGGTCGAGTCAGAAGGCGCACTCGTCGTCAACCTCGAAGCGGAAAAGCTGGGCGTTGCCATTGTCCGCAAGTCGGATGGCGGATTTAACTATACCACCTCGGACCTTGCGTGTGTTGAGATGCGCGTGAAGGAGTATGCCCCTGAACGTATCATCTATGTGACCGATGCCCGCCAGCAGCTTCATTTCAAGCAATGGTTCAACATCGCGGGAAAAATGGGTCACACCGCGAAGCTTGTGCATGTGCCGTTCGGGCTCATGAGCTATCAGGGCAAGGCGATTTCCACCCGCGAGGGTAATCTCATTAAGCTCGACGACCTTTTGTCCGAGGCCAAGCGGCGTTCGCTCGAGATCGTGCTTGCACGCAAGGACGGCGAAGCCGATGTGGCCGCCCGAACAGCGCCGTCGGCCGAGGACGAGAAACTCGCCGAGCAGATCGGTTTCGGTGCGGTCAAGTATTCCGACCTTTCGCACGATCCGATCACCGATATTGACTTCAGTTGGGACAAGGCGCTTGCGCTTGAAGGCAATTCGGGGCCTTATCTCCAGTATGCCTACGCGCGCGTGTGTTCGCTGCTCGACAAGGCGGCGGCGACGGGCGCTCAGCCGGCGACGACCTTCGCGTTGGCGACGCCGATTGAAAAGCAGTTGGCGCTTCAGTTGCTGCAGTTCGGTTCCGCCGTGCTGCGGGCGGCCGAGAACTACAAGCCGAGTGTGCTCGCGGATTATCTTTTCCAGACGGCGCAGCTCTACAGCTCGTTCTACCAGCGCTCGCCGATTTTGAAGAGCGAACCGGATGTCTGTGCGGCGCGTCTTGCGCTTTGCGCGTTGTTCGGCGAGATTCTCTCGAAGGGACTGTCCCTGCTCGGCATTGAATCGCCCAAGCGGATCTAAGTCATATGAAGGAAGGGGCGCCGTCGCAGGGGCGAGCCATGAAGTTCTACCTCACGCATCTCTCCTGCGCCTGCGCATTGGGACGTACCAACGATGAAGTCTGGGCGTCCTACGCGGCGGGCGAATCCGGACTGCGCGAAATCGAAGGCGACATTCCGGCACGAAAGATTTTCTTTGGTCTTGTGCCGGGAGAGTTGCCGTCCATTGACGAACCTGAATTCGACATGCGTACGAATCGCCTGCTGCGGCTGGCGGTCGAAAATTTCAAAGGCGAATTGGACGCGTTCCTCGCGCGTTACGCGGCTTCTCGGATTGCGATCGTCCTCGGTGCGTCCAATACGGGCATTGACGAGGCCGAGCGCAATGTCGATCAGTGGCTTGAAACGGGATCGAAGCCCGAGACGATGCATTTTTCGCAGATCGAACTTGGCACGCCGGCTGATTATTTGAAAAAGCTGGTCGGCACCAAAGGTCCTGCCTACGTTGTGTCGACAGCCTGCAGTTCAAGTGCGAAGGCGTTTGCGAGTGCGCGCCGCCTGATTGAGATCGGCCTGGCGGATGCGGCGATTGTCGGCGGCGTCGATGGACGATGCCGCTTCGCGATGAACGGCTTCCACGCGCTCGGCGCTTTGGCCCAGGGGCGTTGTCGCCCGTTGGCACCCGATCGCGATGGCATCAATCTCGGCGAGGGCGTGGCGTTGTTCACGTTGGAAAAATCCCCATCGTCATTTCCCACTTCCCATTTCCCGTTTTCCATTCAGCTGGCCGGCTGCGGGGAGTCGAGCGACGCCTATCACGCGACGGCGCCCGATCCGGAAGGCCGGGGTGCCGAGGCGGCGATGCGCGCCGCTCTTGCCGAGGCCGCTCTTTCTCCTTCGGACATTTCCTATGTGAATCTCCACGGAACCGGCACGCCCGCCAACGACGCGATGGAATCGGCGGCGCTCGCGCGTGTGTTTTCCCTTGGGGACAGTCCCCTCGTACAAGGGGCTCGCTCTCGTGCCGATGGGGACAGTCCCCTCGTCGTCGAGTCGACGAAGGCGCTCACGGGCCACTGTCTGGGCGCGGCGGGTGCCGTTGAAGCGGCGCTCTGCTGGTTGATGCTGCGTGCGGGCAAGGTGAAGGGGTCCGTCTTGAGTAATTCATTTGCTTTTGGCGGGTCGAATGCAAGCATTGTTCTCGCGCGGGAGGAAGCTTGAGATGGCGGCCGTTGAATGGACACTGGAAGAATTGCTGCCGCATCGTCCGCCGATGGTTTTGATCGACGAGGTCGAGTCCTTTGACGCGGCGTCCAAGCGTTTGACGGTTCGTGTGACGATTACGCCTGAGCAGATCTTTTTTTTCAAAGGGCAGGACGGGGTGCCGAACTGGGTGGCGATCGAGTAT
Source organism: Kiritimatiellia bacterium (assembly GCA_045641465.1). Classification (GTDB taxonomy): domain Bacteria; phylum Verrucomicrobiota; class Kiritimatiellia; order RFP12; family UBA1067; genus RUG572. Next base: position 11,110 of record JAZUGW010000347.1, read on the forward strand.
ATGGCGCAGGCCAGTGCGGCGCTCGCCGGGTGCTGGGATAAGCACGTGGCCCCCGATCAGCCGGCGCGTCCGGGATTGCTGTTGGGGACGCGGAAACTCGAGTTGAATCTGGCGAAGTTCGAACAGGGTCGAACCTATCACGTGACGGCGGAAAATGCATTCAGCGATGCCGATGCGGCGTCGTTTGCCTGTACGATTACGGACGATGTGGGACAGGTGGTTGCGACGGCGAGTTTGAACGCCTATCGTCCACAGAACCTTGAACAGTTTTTGAAGGAGCAGGCAAAGGCATGAAGCGGGTATTGGTGACGGGGTCCTCTCGTGGAATCGGTAAGGCCGTGGCGTTGCGCCTTGCGGCGGATGGATTTGCCATCGTGACGCACGCCGTTCGAAACGCGGCGGCGGCGCAGGAGGTGGCGGCGGAGTGTGCCCGTCTTTCGGGTGAACCCGCTCAGCCGACGCTGGTTTTCGACTTGGCGGACCGTGCGGCCGTGGCGGCGGCGCTGGAGGCGGACATCGCGGCGAATGGTCCGTATTTCGGCGTGGTCGCCAATGCAGGCGTGAATGCGGATGCGCCGTTTCCGATTCTGGAAGGCGACCTGTGGGACAAGGTCATCGACACCGATCTCACGGGACTCTACAACCTGCTGAAACCCGTTGTCATGCCGATGATCTCGAATCGCATCCGTGGCCGCATTGTCACGCTTTCAAGTGTCAGCGGCGTTGCAGGCAATCGTGGACAAGTCAATTATTCGGCGGCGAAAGCCGGCGTCATCGGCGCGACGAAGGCGCTGGCCGTTGAACTGGCGAAACGCGGCATCACCGTCAATGCGGTCGCACCGGGCGTCATTGAAACGGAAATGGCCGCCTCGATCGAGGAACCCGAGTTGGTGAAGAAGGCCATTCCCATGCGCCGCTTCGGAAAGCCGGAAGAAGTCGCCGGTGTGGTCGCGTTCCTCTTTCGCGAAGAAGCAGCCTATGTGACGCGCCAGGTCATCTCCGTCAACGGCGGCCTTTTCTAGACGCTGTGATTGTCGAGAACGCCCGCAGCAATTGCGTCGGATATCCCAAGATCCGAACTGATTTCATCCCCACAAGAGGACGATTTTAAGATTTTTTCATTTTGTTGGAATTACAACAGACTTTGCGAAAGAGAAAGTTCATAATATGCGCCGTCGCGAGGAAAGGCGAATTCAACCGAGTGGTTGGGACGTCTCAAAGTTCCGAGCGGCAAATGTGAAAGAGAAGAAAGAGGTGCAAAATGAACAAGCAAGTAGTTGTGACAACGGTTAAGGTCGCGCTGACGGCGGGCCTGCTGGCGACGGCGCTCGCCGGGTGCTGCCTGTGGCGTTCGGATGATGCGTGCAAGTGCTCGAAGGAGGGCTGCTGCTGTGCACCCGCCCAAGGGTGTCCGAAGCACGGCGCGAATGCGTCGGTTACGCTCGGCCTGGGTACGGACGGCGTTCGCGTGGGCAGTGATGCCAATCTAGGCAGTCATACGATGTCCGCGAATGGGGGCGCGAATGTGGGTTGTCAGGGTGCCTCCATCGATGGAGATACCGCCCTGGGACAGCACGGCGCTTCTGCCAACGCGAACGTCGGCAAGACGCCCAATGGCCTGAAAGCCGGCGCTGGAGGGGGCGTGCGGTAACCGGGCTCTGGTACGTGATGAACAACAAACGAAAGAGAGGTGTGCTATGACGATTACAAGTTGGATTGTTCTGGGTGTCATTTCGGTGATCCTGCTGTGTGGAATCATTGGAATTTTCCGCTGGTTCTGCCGGAGCAGCCATGACGATTGAAATCGATACGTGTGCTGGATTATAAACGAAGAGCGCGCGGGAGGCGTGGCGCGAATCCGCGCCTCCCGCCGAAACGAAAAAGGGAAGGAGTATCTCATGAAGTTCTATCAGTGCAAGGTGTGTGGCAAGATCATTGCGATGGTCAAGGCCACGGCGGTCGACACGGTTTGCTGTGGACGCACGATGCGCGAACTCGTTCCGGGAACGACGGATGGCGCGGCGGAAAAGCATGTGCCGGTCTATTCGGTGACGGACAACACCGTGACCGTAAAAGTCGGTTCCGTGGCTCATCCGATGCTGGATGCCCACCACATCGAATGGATTGCCATTGAAACCGAAACCGGCAATCAACGCAAGGAACTGGATCCGAACGGCCCTCCTGAAGCGACGTTTGCGCTTGTGCCTTACGACAAGGTCAAGAACGTCTACGAATACTGCAACCTGCATGGCCTTTGGAAAGCCTCGGGAAAAACGTAATCGTTCGCGCGTCCGGTTCCCCGTCATCTGCCGCTAGGCAAGGGCGAGGTCTTGTGCTATAATCATTCACACCGAGCATTGCCTATGAGAACACAGATGAAAAAAACGAAAAAGGGGCCGCATAAGGCGGACACGCCGAGGATGATTTTCCCTCGGTTGTGTCCGCTGTTGAAGGACATTGACGAAGATGGTTTTGGACGCATCTGCGAATGCCTGAGTGCGAAAGAGCTTCATCTCGCCAACAAAGAGACGTTCATCCGCGAAACGGATCCCTGCACGCGCATCGGGATCGTGGTGGCGGGTGCGGTGCGTTTGTCGCGGCAGCGGCTCGACGGCGGGCGGAGCGTTCTTGGGACGATTTCTGAAAACGGCACATTCGGCGCGACATACGTCTTTCGCGATGTGAAGACGATGGGAATCAGTGCGACGGCCGTGGGCGAAACGGTTGTGCTCTTGCTCGAAACGGCGAACATCACGCGTCCCTGCCACCATGTCTGCGACGCGCACATGCAGTTCGTCCGCAATCTGCTCATGATCATGAGCCAGACGACCTTCGCGCTGAAGCAGAAACTGCGCATCCTTTCCCAGCGGACAATCCGCGGGCGTCTGATGACCTTCCTCAACATTCGCGCGAAACGGGCCAAGTCGCTTGAGTTCGAAATACCGTTCGATCGTCAATCTCTCGCCGACTATCTGTGCGTCGAACGCAGTGCGCTTTCCGCCGAGATTTCAAAGCTCCGAGCCGAAGGCCGAATCGAGTCAGTCAAAAACCGATTCAAACTGCTGGTCTAAAACGGCGAATGGAAAATGCGCGCCCAGCCGTTCTTCATTCGAACATTCGATAATTGGTAGGGCGCCGTCGGGGACAGACCCCGAAGCCCACACCGCCTCCGCGTTCTCCGCGCCCTCTGCGTATGGATTTCGTGGAGAGTTGAGCGAGTTTATGGTATAATGGGTGCCAAAGAAGGAACCCGTAATGGAATTGATTGAGAGATTTTTGAAATACGTGTCGTATGAAACAACGTCATCCGAGGCGAGCGGACTGCATCCGTCCT
>JAZUGW010000348.1:0-2112 GCA_045641465.1 Kiritimatiellia bacterium
TTCGGGATGATTATGCGTCACCCCCGTCACGGCACGGGACATCTCCACGGCCTCGGCAATGGATTTGGCGGCATACCCGCACGCGCTCACCCGCATGGCTGCGCCATTGCCGCAGCTGTTGTACGGCCCTGCATCGGGACTTCCCAGTAGCCAACTCCGAAAGCCGCACCCGTAATCCGCATACGGATAGACTTCACCGGCCTTCCGAAACGCCTTAGCCGCAGCTTCGGAAAGGTCGCTCCCGCTCCTCCGGCTCTCCAGAATCGCCTTGCCGACCGCGACCGTCAGAATCGTATCGTCAGTGAATTCGCACTTCTCATGGAAGAAGTCAAATTCCTTGGTCTTGATGTTGTCCCACTCGAACCGCGAACCCACGATATCACCGATTATTGCACCTATCATATCCTTACCTCCTGACTTGCCTTACCATATCTCATAGATGCCCTCGGCGCAAGAATATGACGAACTTTTTTCAGGTGATCGGATCCGCGGCAAACTCCCCCTGCTCCGGCGGCGGTCCCTTGGGGTCTCGCTCCGGCGTATCGGCTTCCCGTGCCTCCTCGTCCTCAAACGGCTCATCGGCCTTGGGGCGCATGTTATGCATCTCCCGATAGGCGGATTCGAAGCAGTCGGAGCTTTCCGTTTCCATGTCAATGTATTCGTTCTCGATGAATTCGCCAAGGGCTTCCTTGTTCCTCACCCAGCGCGTGTCGAACACACATCGCCACAGGAAGCGAGACCGCCACATGTCAACAATCAGCTGCGCCTTGTTATGCTCGAAGTTCCACTTGTTCGCAAAGAGGAGCGCACCGTCCGAGTCCTTGATCCGCCAGTTCGGACAATAGGCCTCGACAACGATCTCATGAAGCTTCTCATCGACCATCACATGGCGGTCGATGCGTCCCATGCGTTCCGTTTCGGCGCATTGAATGGCATCGCCCATGAGCCAGATGTCGTTCTTTCCCGTGCGAAACGGATAGGGATCGGAGAACTCCTTGATCGCCTCGTACAGCCGCGCACTTGTAAGATACACCCCATCGCGCTTGGTCATTTCTTTTCATCCTCCAGAGCCGACTTCGCATCAATCGTCCCATTGACGATCTTCCCGATCGCATCCGAGCAGGCCTCTAGGACGTCAACAGGATGCCGCAGCAACACGGCCATCGACTCGCCGACGTCCTTGGCAAACTCCACGACGTTAACTTGCGAGCGGCAGACAACCGACCCATCCGCGCCATCGTAGACAAGCACATGGCACGGATCGCACAATCTTCTGTTCATACCCGCAATATAAGCGCTGACTTCCGCCTGATGGTTGCTGGCGACCAACGGGAGCCGGACGAGCGAGCGGACCCATTCATCGTCCACAAAGATCCGAAACTGATAGCCGTCATTCTTCAGTCCGTCGCCCTTGCAACTTGTCAGAGTTCCGGCAAAAGCGATTCGATCACCATCCTTTACCGGACTGGCCTCATGGCCCTTCTCCTTAAAATACCTGCGAATAGCGTCAACGGCTTCCGGCGAATACTTTTCGCGCTCCGTTTCCGCATCATCGTCCTTGACCCTGTTGATCTTCTCCCCGACTTCTGCAATGGCCTCCTTCGGCGTCTGCTTTCCCTCCAGCACCGCCTTATATGCCTCGGAGAACAGATCCACCTCCATAACGGGGAATCCATAGACCATGCCCAAGGCCTGTTTCCCCTTGGCGCGAATGGCACTCATGGGCATCGAATGCATGTACATGACAAAACCGAACTCGGAATCATACTCAAAGCTACCCGTTCGGGCGACCCGATTGGCAAGGGTCACAAACTCGACGATATTCGTATTCGTCGCGTTCGCCACCGGGAATAGCGCCCCACCGTGCGCGTACTTGTCGTCAATCACCACCGAACAGGGAATATCCTTGTACGCCCCTTCACACCCGCCAATGGTATCGACCAAGAATGGCGTACCGTCGTCCAACTTCGCAAATCTGAAATCCAGTTCGCAGCCACTCAGGAGATTCGAGATGAACAGGTAGTTTTCCTCTCGCTCCCGCTTGGCCACGTCATCCGTAACAGACCGCAGAGACTTGGCCATCATCCGCGAGACCACGGACAGGACACGATC
>JAZUGW010000349.1:0-18382 GCA_045641465.1 Kiritimatiellia bacterium
GCAAAAACCTGCTCTTTTGTATCACTCTATGGGGAAAAGACTAATATTATACCATAAACTCTCCCGCTATTGCACCGACAAAATTAGAAAGGTGTGAGGCCGGCCCAGGGGGCCCGCCTCACACTTTTCGTTTACACCCTGAAGATTGAAGACTGAAGATTGAAAATTGAAATGTGCCCCCACCTTGTGATATAATATTAACCCCTTTGAAATAGGAGGCGTGTGGAGACACCCTCTTTCAGAAAGAAGAAAACCATGATCGACATCAAGAAGATCCGCGAAGATTTCGACAACACGGTCGCGCAGTTGGCGCGTCGTGGCGTCGAGCAGGAGAAGGTTGCGAAGGCTCGCGACCTCGACGCGCAGCGCCGCGCCCTCCTCGCTGAAACCGAGACGCTCAAGGCCAAGCGCAACTCTGCGTCAAAGCAGATTGGCGTGCTGGCGAAGTCGGGTGGCGACATCTCTGCGGCGAAGGCCGAAATGCGTGCCATCGGCGATCGTATCACCGAAATCGACAAGCAGCTGGCCGAGGTTGAGACGTCGCTGCGTGAAACGCTGCTGATGATTCCGAACCTGCCGGCGCCGGAGATTCCCACGGGCCTTGATTCCAGCACGAACCAGGTTGTGCGCCTTGTGGGCGAGTGGAAGGATCCCGACTACGAGATCCCCGACCACATGCAGATCGGCGAGAAGCTGGGCATCTTCGATTTCCCGCGCGGCGTGAAGCTCACAGGTACGGGCTTCCCGGTCATCCTCGGGCAGGGTGCGAAGCTGCAGCGTGCGCTCATCCAGTACATGCTCGACCTCCACTGCCAGAAGCAGGGCTACACGGAAATGCTGCCGCCGTTCATGGTGAACTCGGCGTCGATGACCGGTACGGGCCAGCTGCCGAAGTTCGCGGAGGATCTCTATCACTCCAATGCGGATGACTTCTGGATGATTCCGACGGCCGAAGTGCCGGTGACGAATTTCTATCGCGATGACACCTTCGACGGCATCAACCTGCGGAAGATCACGCCGGAGACGCGGGTCAAATTGACGGCCTACACGCCGTGCTTCCGTCGTGAAGCGGGCTCTGCCGGCAAGATGACGCGCGGCATGCTGCGCGTGCATCAGTTCGACAAGGTCGAGATGGTGAACTTCGTCCATCCGTCCACGAGCTTCCAGCAGCTGGAGGTTCTCGTGAAGGAAGCTGAAGATGTGCTCACGGGTCTCGGACTTCACTTCCGCGTGTTGATGCTGAGCTCGGGCGACATGGGCTTCAGCGCGTCGAAGTGCTACGACCTCGAACTTTGGGCGCCGGGCGAGAAGCAGTGGCTGGAAGTGTCCAGCTGCTCGTGCTTCACCGACTACCAGGCCCGCCGTTTGAACTGCCGCTTCAAGGATGCCGATGGCAAGACGAAGCTCGTTCACACGTTGAATGGTTCGGGCGTGGCGTTGCCGCGTCTGGTGGTTGCGTTGCTGGAACAGCACCTGCAGGCCGATGGCTCCGTGCTGTTGCCGGAAGTGTTGCGTCCGTATATGGGTACGGACCGCTTGGTGCCGGTCAAGTAAGGACGAAAAGGGTTTGCCATGGGAAAGAACTTCTGGCCGATTTACATCATCGTGGCGGCGCTCTCGTTGGCCGCCACCTGGAAATTCGCTCCAGCCCTCGGTGAGAAGATTCCCCCGGCAAGCCGCGCGGCCATTTTCGATGTGGTGGCCAAGTGTTTCGGGAAGACGGTCAAAGAAGCGTCCGACACCGTGCCGGTAGCTCCGGCTGCGGCGGCGTCGGGCGTGAAGCCCCTCGTGACACAGTCCGCCGCGGCGCCGAAGGCGCTTGCTCCGCAAAAGCAGACCGTTCAGCCTCTGGCGGCAACGGCGAAACCCGCCGCTCGGCCGGCAGCTCCTCAGACGGGAGAAGAGGACGATCTGCCGTCGCTTAAGGGTGTCATGCAGGCCGATGCGCAGACGGCGAGCTGGGGTGTTCTCAACCAGATCACCACGGTGACAGGACTTGACGGCGAAGAGAAGGGCGCGGTCGCAGGTGGACGATTCTTCCTGATCGAGAGCCGCGAGCAAAGCGAGAAGGGTCTTGTGCTCGTGGGCAACTTCACGCCCACGCCGATGGCCGAACCCGTGCGCGTGCCGGCCATGAATCTCTATTGCTTCTCGGGCAAGCCCGATTCGCTGTCGCAGCGTCAGCGCGACTGCTTGCGCAAGTATTACGAATTGCGCGGCGAGGCGATGGCGATTAAGTCCAAATTGCTGCGAGAGAATGCGCTGCGCAGTCCCTATGGCAAGCAGGCCGCCGCCGCAATGCGCGCCTTCAAGGAGAAGGCCGCCGAGGTCGAGCGGATGAAGAACGCCGATGGTGAAGCGAATCGCAAGGCGACCTACGAGCTTTCCCAGCTGCGGGTGAAGATGCAGGAGCTGACGCAAAAGCACAAGGACTGGAAGAAGGCCCATGCGGCGGAACTTCCCGATCCCGAAAAGAATCCGGCCTATCAGGCCAAGTTGCAAGAAGCGCGCGCCTATTCCGCCCCAATCGCCGGCCTCGCCTTCTAATCACCCTTTAATCTTTAACTTTTAATCTTTAATCTTTAACTCTACTGTTCTGTCACGGCGATGCGCGCGCCGGGGCCGAGGAACATCTCGAGTTCGTTGCGATCGGCGGTGGCGAGTTTGATGCCCAGTTCACGGTAGCGGGCATGCAGGGTGGCGCCGGTTTCCGGCGTAATGGGGTAGATATCGCAGGCGGCGGTTTTCGAGATGGAGATGTCATAGCGACGGAAGAATTTCTCGTTCCGCAGCGAGAGGTCCGCCGTGTTGGACTGCTTGTGGATTACCAGAACCGCATTCGGGAAATCCAGTACGTTGACAGTATCGCCTGGACGCAGCCTTTCCCATTTCAGCTTAGGATTCAGTTTGATCAGCGCCGCCGTCGTGGTTCGGTGTTCGCGGGCGATGCGTTCCTGTCCATCGCCGCGCCGCACGGTCACGAACTTGGTCCAGGGCGTGGCCTTCCCCGAAAGCAGCATTTGCAGATTGAGATCGCCGAGACGACGTTTGAGCGCGTCGCTTTGGTCCGCCATGGACGGACGGTCATAGAGTTTCTTGATCGTGTCGATGGCGTTGCGCACATTGCCCTGGCGTTCGGCCTCCGCATAGCGGCGGATGAGAATCTGGTCGACTTGCGGACGCGCCGATTCCGATTCCAGCAGTTCCTGCACGAGCGGTCGCACGGTCGGCGGCACGGTCGGAATGGGTTTGGGCGGCGGCAGAACGGGTTGGGGCGGCTTGGTCGACGTCGATGAAACGGCGGGGGGCGTGTCGGGTTTCGCGGTCGGTGGCGTCGTGGGCTCGGGTGGACGTGGCGGCGTCACGGCGACATGCGTCGGCGTGGAGGGCGTGACGTTGTTGCGCGACCGCCACCACCGCGAAATGCGATAGCTCGCAAACGAGACGCCGATGAGCACGAGGGCAAGGATGACGAATCCGCGGAGACGATGCGTCTCCGTTTCGGACCGGTGGTATTCCACCCCATACTTGCCCCGTGAGAATGCCATGGCAAAGGATTTACTTGGCCGCCGGCTGCTCTTCCGTCACGATGGCCTGCACGGAGGAGCGGGCGACCTCGATGATGACGTCCTGCGCGAGTTCAATGCGGAAGGTCTTGTCCTTGGCTTCGACGATCTTGCCGATAAGGCCGCTGGCGAAGACGACCTTTGTACCCGCGCGGAGTTCATTGATCATCTTCTGGCGCTCTTTCTCCCGGCGCTGCTGCGGCTTGATCATCATGAAGTAGAAGATCGCGAAGAGGAGGATCATCGGAATGAGCATGCCCATGCCGCCGCCCTGCTGCTGGGGCTGCGCCGGTGCTGCTGCGCCATCCGTCGTCGGCTGAACTTCCGTCGCCGTGGTGGCCGGGGCGGCCGCAGGAGCTGCGGCAGGAGCCGGGGCGGCCTGAACAGCGGCCGGCTGGGCGGCCTGTGCGAAGAGAATCGGAGTATTCATTTGTTGTTTCCTTCTTGGTCTTTGTGAAGTTGTTCCTTCCAGTCGAGGAAGGTTCCGTCAAGAATCGATTGGCGCATCTCGCGCGAGAATTCGCAGAGGCGATGCACGTTGTGGATTGTGAGCAGGCGGAAGCCGAGGATTTCGCCGGCGTGGATGAGATGGCGCACGTAGCTGCGCGAGAAGTGCTGGCAGCAATAGCACGTGCAACCTTCTTCGACGGGCGAGAGGTCGGTCTCCCACTTCGCGGCCTTGATCGCGACATTCCCGTGGCGCGTCAATGCCGTGCCGTGTCGTGCGACGCGTGTGGGAATCACGCAGTCGAACATGTCCACGCCGCGCGCCACGCATTCGGCCATCTGCGTCATCACGCCGAGGCCCATCACATAGCGCGGCTTCTCTTCCGGCAGATAGGGTACCGAGGCCTCCACGGCCTTGTACATCGCCTCTTCGGGTTCGCCCACCGACACGCCGCCGATCGCGTAGCCGGGGAAATCCATTTTCACGAGTTCTTCCGCGCAGTGGCGGCGGATGTCGTCGTAGATGCCGCCCTGCACGATGCCGAACACAAGCTGTCCGGGCGCATGCGGCGCCTCAAGGCTCATCTTCGCCCATTTGATCGTGGTCTCGACGCTCTTCACCGCGCGGTCGCGTTCACAAGGCCACGGCAGACATTCGTCGAACACCATGGCGATGTCGCTGCCGATGATGCGCTGGATTTCCATCGACTCGCGCGGACCCAGAAAGATGCGGCGTCCATCGAGGTGCGAATTGAACCAGCATCCTTCGGGCGTGAGCTTGCGCATCTTCGCGAGCGAGAACACCTGGAATCCGCCCGAGTCCGTGAGGATCGGCTTGTGCCAGTCCATGAATTTGTGCAGACCGCCCGCATGCGCCATGACTGCCATGCCGGGACGCAGATTCAAATGGTAGGTGTTGCCGAGAATGATCTGCGCGCCGTTCTCTTCGAGATCGCGCGGCTCCAGCGCCTTGACCGTGCCCTGTGTGCCGACGGGCATGAAGACCGGCGTCTCGATGGGACCGTGAGCCGTCCACAATACACCCGCACGCGCGCGTGAGCGCGCGTCCTTTGCTTGGACCTCAAATGTCCCGGGCTGAGGGGTGCTATTCATAGGAGAAGAGAGTATAGCATAAAACGCGGGGAAAATTAAGTCTTCAGTTAAGGACATTATTAAAATTCTCCCTTCTTCAGTCGCAAGCGAGGGGCATTTTCCATTTTCCATTCTCCATTCTCCATTTGAAATGTGCTATAATCTTGCGCGTGAAATACTTTCGTCTCTTTTGGGAATTTTTCAAGATCTCGCTCTTCGTCGTGGGGGGCGGGTATGCGATTATTGTCGTGGCGGATGAAATCTTCGGGAAAAAACGCAAATGGCTGGCGGAGGGTGAACTTTTGGAACATCTGCCCGTCTTTCAGATGGTCCCGGGGCTCATTGCCGGCAATACGGCGATCTATGTCGGACTCAAAACGGCCGGCCGCTGCGGGGCGGCGATTGCGCTCTTCGGGGTTGCGCTGCCGTCCTTTTTGATCTTTCTGGGCGTGTCGATGGGATATGGCGGCCTTCCCGTGGACCATCCGCTCGTCGCCGGGGCGCTGGCGGGTCTGCGCGCGGCGCTGACGGGCATTGTGCTGGGGACGATCGTGAAGGGCCTGCGTACGAGTGTGAAGGGCGTGTACGGCTGGACCGTTCTCGCGCTGGCGGTCGTCCTGCTGGTGGGCTTTCACGTGAACGTCGTCGCGGTGATTCTGGGGGCGATGGCCACGGGGCTTGTCTGGACTTTCGCAGGCGGTATGTTGCCGCCGCCGGATGAACGGGGCGCGGGGGTGGCGCTCGCACCGCTCTCGCGGGCGAGACGCCTCGTCTGCGTGTGTGCGTGCCTTGTTGCGGCGGGCGTGGTGACGGCTGTGGCGGGAACGATTTTCTGGACGTTCATCAAGTTCGGGCTTCTCGGCTTCGGCGGCGGCTTTGTCCTTGTGCCGCTTTACCTCGAGACGTTTGTCGGCGAGGCGGCCTCGCTCCTGCAGCTGCCGGCGGAAGAGTTCTCGAACCTGATGGCGCTCACTCAGGCGACGCCCGGACCGGTGAGCGTCAATGCGGCGACGTTCTTCGGGTATCGCCTGGGCGGTATTGGCGGGGCGGCGCTCGCGACGGCGGCCCTGCTGCTGCCGTCGTACTTTTTGCTCACGGCGGCGCTGGGCGGACTCGACAAGTGGAAGCGCAGCAAGTTCGTGCAGGGCATTCTCTTCGGGGTGCGTCCGGCGACAAACGCACTCATGTTCCAGGCGCTGTTGACCTTCGCGTGCCTCAGCGTGTGGCAGCAGGGCCGCGTGCAGCCCTTCGCATGCCTGCTCGCCGCCTTCGCCGCGACCGCGCTCCTCACGCGCAAGCTCTCCATCATGTCCGCCATCTTCCTCTGCGCCCTCTTCGGCGCCCTCCGTGCCCTCATCTGATCCGTCCACATAGCCGCGTGTGGCCGCGAGAGTGGGAGGCTGAAAAATGGGTAAACTCCAGTTGCCTTGTGACTTGCTGTGGGTGGGGTGGTTTGCTATAATTTCCGTATGAAAAATACGATGATTTTTGCGATGGCGGTGGCGCTTGCGGGCGTTGCCGGTGCGGTGAATCCGATTACGGCGGAGGGCGAGTTTTTGTCTGATCCGGCGCCGCGGGTGGGTCCCGACGGGAAGCTGTGGGTGTTCGGTTCGCGGGACGAGAATCCGCGCTATTACTGCAGTTCGGGAAACGATGCGTACGAAACGACGGACCTGCGGACCTGGAAGGTCCACCGCGATGTGTTCACGGCGGCTTCATTGCCGGGCGTGAAGGTGCTCTATGCGCCGGATGCGCTCTACCATAACGGCGCATGGCGGCTCTTCTTCTGCACGCCCTCGCGCAAGTACATGGAAGGGATTGCGTCGTCGGTGAAACCCGAGGGACCTTTTATGAACGCGCAGAAGCTCTCCGCCTGTACGCAGATCGACCCCGCGATCTTCCGCGACGACGATGGAACGCTCTACTACAACTGGGGACAGTTCGCCCTCAACGGCGCCGTGCTGAAGGACGACCTGTCGGGACTCGTCCCCGGTACGCTTCACACGCGGATCATCGACGAGGCGGGCCATCACTTCCACGAGGGCATCCAGTTGCTCAAGCGCAAGGGACTCTACTATCTCGTCTATACGGACCTCAAGACCGACGGGCCGCGTTCGGCGGCGCGCATCGGCTATTCGACGGCGGAGAAGCCGTTCGGACCCTACACCTACCGCGGCGTGATCGTCGACAACACGGGGTGCGATCCAAAGACCTGGAACGACCATGGCGGTCTCGTTGAATTCGGCGGCAAGTGGTACATTTTCTACCATCGGTCGACCAACGGGTCGAACACGATGCGCAAGGCCTGCGTGGAACCGATCACCTTTGACGAGAAGGGATTGATCCGTCCTGTGGAAATGACCTCGAACGGTGCCGAACCGCCGCTCGATCCGTTCACGACGGTGGAAGCGCGTCTCGCGTGCCTTCTTTCGGGCAACGTGCGCATCGTTACATTCCCCGACAAACAGGAACGGCTGGCGGAAATCCAGGCGGGCGACACGGCCCTCTGGCGGTATTTCAATTTCACGAAACCGGCCGCCTCGCTTGAACTCACCGTCAAAAGCGCCGCCGGCGGAACCGTGACCGTCCTTGACGGCACGGGTCGCGAACACGGCACAGGAACGATTCCGTCCGGTGACGGCAAGACCTTCGCAACGGTGACGATTCCGCTCTCCCAGCCGATGCCCGCCGGCATTCAGACAGTCAAGTTCGTCTTCGCCTGCCCATCCGGCAAAACCTTCGGCGAACTCGACGCCTGGCGTTTCCGTCCCTGAGGCGCGCCCGCATTCGACTCGAAAGAGAGGTCACGGTCGCCGCGAAAGAGACCAGTCACATTTTCCCAATCACCGCAGGCTGGGAAAATATGTTATAATAGGCGGCATGAAGAAGAGTATTTTCATTATCGATCTGATGCCGTTTTTGTACAAGGGACATTTCGTGTTCCTGCGGAGCCCGCGGATGACCTCGACGGGTCTCAACGTTTCCGCGCTGATCGGTTTCGTGAACGGCATCACGTCGATTCTCGGTGAATACAAGCCCACGCATGCGGTGCTGGCGATGGACCCGGGCGGCCCCACGTTCCGTCACACGGCCTATCCGCCCTACAAGGCGCAGCGCGAGAAGATGCCGGAGGATCTCGCGGCCAACATCCCCTATGCCTTTGAGGTTGCCGAGGCGCTTGGACTTCCCGTGGTACGGCAGGACGGTTTCGAGGCCGACGACGTGATGGGTACGCTGGCGGTGAAGGCGGCGGCCGAGGGATTCGAGGTCTATTGCGCTACGCCCGACAAGGATGCGGCGCAGCTGGTGCGTCCACACATCCACCTGTTTCGTCCCGGGCACGGCAAGGATGGCCCCGAGATCTACGACGAGGCGAAGGTTCAGGAGCATTGGTCGCTCAGTTCGCCGGCGCAGATGATCGACTATCTCGCCCTCGCGGGCGACACGGCGGACAACATCCCTGGCATTCGCGGCGTCGGTGAAAAGACCGCGACGACGCTGCTCGCGCAATACGGCACGGTAGAAGGGATCCTCGCGCACGCGGGTGAACTGAAGGGCAAGCTCGCGGAGAAGGTCGCCGCCGGTGCCGAAGATGCGAAGATGAGCAAGTTCCTCACGACGATCCGCACCGACGTGCCGCTCGAGGTCGATTGGAATGCCTTCGCGCGCGGTACGTTGGATGCCGAAAAGGTCCGTGCCGTGTGCACGAAGTTCGAATTGCGCCAGCTCGCGAAACGCCTGCTGGGCGAAACGGTGGAAATCGGTACGGGAACGGTGACGGTCCCCGTGTCCGAGGCCGGCGAGACGGCGCCGGTCAAGACGTTTACCACCTTGAAGGACTGGCCGCATACCTACACGCTTGTCAAGACGGCAAAGGAAGCCCAGGATCTCGCCTGGACACTGCTGGCGGCGCCCAAGTTCGCGTTCGATACGGAGACGACCGGCACGAATGCGCAGACGGCCGATCTCGTGGGCATGAGCTTTGCCACGGAACCCGGCAAGGCGTGGTATGTCGCCGTGCCGCCGCATCGAACCGGTTCCGGTACGGCCGCCGCATCGGCGGACGATCTCTTTGCGAGCGCGGCGGCGCTGGAAGCGTCCAAGCCGGCCGCGCTGGAGGCGGCAAAGGCCTTTGTGCAGATTTTCGCGCCGGCATTTGCCGATCCGTCGAAGACGCTCATCGCGCAGAATGCGAAGTTCGACCGCACGATGTTGGGACGCTACGGCATCACCTTCGGTTCTAAGGTGCGCGACACGATGCTGGAACACTATGTGATCGACGCGGCCGCGCGTCACGATATGGATACGCTCGCGCGCGAGTTCCTTGATTACAATCCCATTCCGATCACGCAGCTCATCGGCGAGAAGGAGCGTGGCAAGGAACAGAAGAACATGGCCGATCTGCCGCCCGAGGAGATTCTCGATTATGCGGCGGAAGATGCCGATGTGACCCTGCGGCTCGATGCGGTGCTGCGTCCGAAAGTCGTCGAAGCGGGCGCGCTCGCGGCGCTCGAGCAGAGCGAAGAGCCGCTCGTGCCGATTCTTGTCGAGATGGAGCAGACGGGCGTGAAGATCGACACGGCGGCGCTGGAGAAATTCGGGATCGAGCTGGGACGTGAAATCGCCGCCTACGCGACGGAAATCCGCGCAGTAGCCGGCATGCCGGATCTCAACATCGATTCGCCGAAGCAGCTGGCGGACCTGCTCTACGGCAAGCTTGGACTCAAGCCGGTGGGTGCGAAGAAGACGCAGACGGGCCAGTTCTCGACAGACGAGAAGGCCCTGCAGTCGCTTGTCGATGCCCATCCGGTCATACGCAAGATCCTCGAGTATCGCGCGTGCACGAAATTGAAGGGCACCTATGTGGACAAGCTGCCGCGCTGCATCGACCGTGCCGATGGACGCGTCCACACGACGTTCGCCCAGGCGTTTACCGAGACGGGGCGGCTGAGTTCGTCCGACCCGAACCTGCAGAACATCCCCGTGCGTACGGACCGTGGCAAGCTGATCCGCGCGGCGATTGTCGCGCGCGATGCGGACCATGTCCTCGTTTCGGCCGACTACTCGCAGATCGAACTGCGCATCATGGCCGCGATGAGCGGCGACCAGTCGATGCTCGCCGCGTTCGCGCAAGGCGCCGACATCCATCGGGAAACGGCCGCACGCGTCTACGACGTGATGCCGCCTCTCGTGACGGACGACATGCGCCGCAAGTGCAAGATGGTCAACTTCGGCATCATCTACGGCATCTCGTCGTTTGGCCTCGCGCAGCGCCTGCAGGTCGCGCGCAAGGAGGCGGCGGGATTGATCGACACCTACTTCAAGCTCTATCCGAAGATCCGCGCGTTCATGGATACCTCCATCGCCAAGGCGCGCGACGCGGGCTATGCGGTTACGGCGCTTGGACGCCGCCGCACGCTGCGCGACATTGCCTCGCGCAATGCGACGGCGCGTCAGGGCGCCGAACGCGATGCGATCAACACGCCCGTACAGGGAACGGCGGCGGATCTGATCAAGCTCGCGATGGTGAAAGTCGATCGTGCGCTCAAGGCGGCCGGTCTCCAGGCGAAGATGATCCTGCAGATCCACGACGAACTGCTCTTCGATGTGCCGAAGGGCGAAGTGGAACAGGTCAAGGAAATCGTCAAGCGCGAAATGGAAGGGGCGATGTCTCTCGGGGTGCCGCTTGAGGTCTCTGTGGGCGTCGGCGCCAACTGGCTCGACGCACATTAAGACAATCCGGTGGGCTTTTTTCGGCAAGTGTGTGGTCGGTCCGCGCACGAGCCCGCATGGCGGCGTTCTTTGAACGTGCCGTAATTTCCGGGTGATTGCCATTCCAATGTCCATTTCGGGTCTTGTTGGAATTGTAAACTATTCTGCCCGGCATTGCGGCGCGCTCGGAGAGCGCGCCCTACCATTTTGGCGCCCTAGCATTTGGGTACCTTGCCATTTCAGTATCCTAGCTTTGCGACAAGAGATGATTTTTTGTAAGATGGCCGTCGCTTGTTCGTTTAATCGAATGTAAGGTCAAATGAAAGGGTTCAATGACATGGGAAATGCACTCCATCTTGAAGAAGAGCAAATAATTCTCGATTGGATTCGAACGCATGTAAGGAAATAACATGCTGAACCGTTATAAGAAGTAGGGAAAAGACAAAATGGCAAAATTCAAACATGTACCGCAGTCGTATCTCATTCGCAAGTTGATGGGGTATTGGAGTAACGTCGTCAAAAACTATGACGACGATGTTCGTGACGATGACTTTTTCGACATCATCCGCAACAGCTGCGACCACGATCAGGCGGTGGAACTGATCGAAACGGCCTATTCGGAAGATGAACTGAAAACGATGCGTGAGGGACGTTCGCGCGTGGGGCGGCTGGACTTCGACGACCCGCTGGACGACATTTTCCAGGTGCTCTGGAATCACGAGGAATCACGTGGCAAGTGCCGTCTCGTACTCTATGCCCTGCGCGATCTCGTGCTGGCGGATATGGTATCGGCGAAGAATGAACCGATGGAACGCCGCTTCAAGGAACTCACGCGCATCCTGAAACTGGACGAACTTGAGAGCGAGATTCTCTGCCTCGCCTACATTGTGAACCAGACGTGTTTCTCGTGGCCGGTTCGCATCGACGACCGTGACAAACCGCTCTATTTCGCGATGGCGCTCGACCGTTCGCTTGAGGAGGTCCAGAAGACGCTGGCGGCGAATGGCCGTTTGAGGAAGTTCGAGCTTCTTGATAACGATTGGGACTTCTTCTATCGCAACTATGGCGGTTATCTGAACGGGTCTGACAATGAAGCCGTCGAGCGTCGCTTCTATCAGAAGGTCGAGGGCGAAACGCTGCCCTGGTCGTATTATGGGGATTTGGCGACGAAAGATGGCGAACTCCTCAAATCGATGATTGCGGCCAGCAAGGGCAAGGGGAAGTGCAACATCCTGCTCTATGGTGTACCGGGGACCGGCAAGTCGAGCTTCGCAAAGGCGCTGATTCGCGAACTGGGGTACACGGGTTTCGAAATCAAGCAGGGCGATGATGACGGGCGCAATATGAATGCACCCAGCCGCATGGTCGGTATCCAGGTTGCGAACAGCAAGGAGGATCCGAATGAAACCATCCTGATTGTCGACGAAGCGGATGAACTGCTTCGTAGCACATCGGCCTATAGTTTCTTCGGAATTTCCTTGAGCGGCGGGAAGTCCACCGAGAAGGGGGTGATGAACACCCTGCTCGACGAGATGAAGCTGCCGGCCATCTGGATTTCGAATGCACCGGCCGAACACATGGACGAAAGTGTCCGTCGTCGTTTCGACTACTCGATTTGCTTCGAACGCATGACCAATGCCCAGCGCCGGGCCATCTGGCGGAATCTTATCAATAAGTTCGGCCTCAAGCGTCGGATTCCCGAAGAGAAGATTGCGCTTTACGCCGACAAGTACCCGACGAGCGCCGGTGGTATCTCGATTGTCCTCGAGAATGTGAAGCGCATGGCGCCGGCGGCGGACAAGGTCGATGAACTTGTGGCGACGCTGATGAAGCCGCATTGCAAGCTGATGGGCATCACGGCGGACGAGAAGTTCATGCCGGCCAAGGGCTACTCGCTGGACGGTCTTAACGTGAAGGGGAAGGTGTCGCCTGCGAAGATCGTCGCCTCGGCACGAAACTTCTTGGACGCGACCTACAATCTCGAGGCCGAGGACAAGCCGCGGATGAACGTGCTGCTCTTCGGGCCCCCCGGCACGGGCAAGACCGAGTTCGTGAAGTTCCTCGGCAAGGAACTCGACCGCCGCGTGATTGTGATGAAGGGGTCAGACCTGCTCTCGAAATACGTCGGCGGGTCGGAGCAGAACATCGCGGCGGCCTTCCGTCGTGCGGAGGCCGAGCATGCGATTCTGTTCTTGGACGAAATCGACGGCCTTCTGCAGGACCGTTCGGGGGCGGACCATTCGTGGGAAGTGACACAGGTCAACGAACTGCTGCAGCAGATGGAGAACTTCGACGGCATTCTGGTGGCCGCAACGAACTTCTCGAAGAATCTCGATGCGGCGGCCATGCGTCGTTTCACCTTCAAGCTGGAATTCGGCTACCTTGATGCGGCCGGGAAGAAGGTCTTCTTCGAGAAGATGTTCAAGTCGGAACTGTCGGAATCCGAACAGGCAGAGCTCGAATCGATTCCCAACCTGGCACCGGGCGATTTCCGCACCGTGCGTCAGGAACAGTTCTATCTCGGCGGTACGATTACGAACGCGGACCGGCTGGCGGCCCTGCGTGAGGAAAGTTTGCTGAAGAAGGATGGTCCGAAGGTCGCAACGGTCGGGTTCTAATCGGCGGACGAGAAACGAAAAAACACGAAAAAACTTCGTACCGTCCCGTAAGATGGTACGAAGTTCTTCCGTTTAACCTCATGTAAGGAAATAACAGGAGGTTTAAAATGGACGGTGAAGAAATGAAGATTGGCTACGGTGTTTCACATACACTCGAGGAGACGGCTCGTCACTTCGGCATTACACGGCAGCGCGTGCAGCAGATCGAGCAGAGCGCGTTGCGTAAGTTGCGTTTGGAAATGAAGCGTCGCTACGGGGCGACGGATGTGATGGATTTCCTTTAAAATACGCGAGGAAGAGAAAAAATGAAAACAACGACTCAGAAAAAAACGAAAACGCTTCGTCAGATGGATCCGCAGGAACGTTTCCATGAGACGAAGATTGCTCTGTTGATGAAGGTCCACCATGTCACGCGCGCGACGGCAGAAGCCTTTATCCGGGCCAAGGATAAAAAGCGGCAAGAAGAAAAAAAGAACGAGGAGGACGATGCCTCCTCGTCGATGACCAAACCACCGCGTCGCATTGTTACTTTCCTGAAAGCCCCGTATAAAGCGCTGCGTGGAAGGATGAGCGCCGAAGACTTCTTCGGCATTGAATGAAACGCGTCAGTGCGTTGCAGCCGCCTTGAACTTCTTCAAGGCGGGCAGAACTTCTTCGTACGACCGTACGACCGTGACACCCTTGAGGCCTTCGACGGCCTTGACTTGTTCCGGCGTACGGGCGATGGCGATCACGGGACGACCCGAGGCGATGAATCCAGTGACCAGTGGACCGAAATAGTCGCGTTTGGGATTGATCACCAGCAGGGCATCAAGAGAGAGCAGGTCCGTCGGCACATGGCGGTCGTGCATGTCCCAGGCGAAGAAGCCGGGGGCGTGCATCAGATCCTTTGTGAACCAGCGGGCGAAGTCGCGGTCTTTGTGCGACTCATAACCGACTACGTAGTCGCCAAGCTGGCGCTGGCGCGGACTCCATGTGGGTTTGACGCCCGTGAGGTAGGCGAGGATGCCCTGGACGAGGTCGATGCTGTGGTCGTAGCATTCCGGGTGGCACGACGAGATGAAGACCTTGCCCTTGCCCACGGTACCGGCCGCAAAGGCGGTCTTGCCTGTCATTGGCTTGCGGGCATCGGGCGAACAGGTACTGATCGAGCTGGCCGTGTAGGTGGCGAGCGTCTTGACGTCCGTATTGGGGATCGGCGTTCCCGGTACGAGTACGGGACCTCCCCAATACTCCACGATCCGGCTCTTCGCCTTCGTGCCGAACACCTTGCAGCCTTCGTCCGTGAGCTTGATGCGTGTCGACTTCCAGCCGCGATAGGACTCGCCGTCGTGCTTGAAGGGGACCATGCTTAGCCGCAGGCTCTTGGACGTAACCGTCTGCGAGGCGAGATAGGCGCCGGCGCAGATGCCGTAGTACTTGCCGCCCTGGTTCACGAAGTTCGTGATCGCCTCGCGTCCGAGGGCGCCGAGGTTGTTGTACTGCACGTTGGAAAGTCCGCCCGGCATCACCACGAGGTCGGCGTTGTTCAACGCGCCGTTGCGGATATCTTCGGCGTTGACGATGTCGAGCTGGTATTCCGGTGCATTTGCGAGGAGTTCCGCAATCGGGTAGGAGCCGCCGCCGCGGTCCGTGTAGTACGCGACCTTGACGGGTTTTTCGACCTTCTTGACCGCCGGCTGCGGGGCGGGGGCGGGTTCCTTTGCACGGGCCCGCAGGGCTGCGAGCGCCTCTTCTTCGTTCTGGACCACGGTGACGCCGTCGCCGAGTTTCGCATAGTGCGGGGCCATCTCGCCCCACACGATCACACGGCCGCCACGTTTGAGGAAACCGCGCGTGACGTTACGGTTGGACCCGAGTCCGCCCTTGTTCGTGCTCTTTTCGGCACAGGGCGGCACGAGCATCACGTCGACGGTGCGGGCCGATTCTTCTTCGATCAGGGATGCGCAGAGGGGCTGCAGTTCGAATTCCCCGAGGCGCATTAGCTTCTGGGCGAAGCGCGCTGTTTGGGCGCTGAAGGCGTTGTCCGCCACCACGCCCACGGCGAGCTGGCCGGGTTTGCGGTGGGGCAGAGTCCATTCGCCGGCGCGACCATGCGTCACATAGCGCAGCGCGCCCTTGAGAATGCTGTGGTCGCCGACGTCCTTTTCCGGGTGCGGTCCGATGGCGACGATGCGGCCCTTGCCGTAGGAGCCGGCGACGATGGCGGCTTTGCCGGCCATTGTTTCGCGCGGCTTTTCGTTTGCATTGACGTCCGAATAGTAGGTGGCGATCACCTTGAAGTCCGCGCCCTCGACCGGCTTGGCGGGCACCATGACGGGACCGTTATGGTAGTCCACGCGGTGCGTGTGCGGCTTGATGCCCATCATCGTTTCAGCGTCCTTCGTGAAACGGATGAGCATGTCGGCGCCGCCGCCGCTCACGCTGTTCTTGTAGGGGATGAGTCCCATCATCGTCGAATGGGATTTGTCGTTCTGGCTCACGAGGAAGCAGCCCGCACAGGTACCGATGTAGCCCCCGCCGTTGCGGATGAAGGCTTCGAGCTTCTTCACGCCCTCGGGTCCCATCGCCTTCGCTTCCGCGCCGGAACTGCCGCCCGGCATGATCAGCACGTCGGCCTTGTCGAGCGCGCCCTCGGCCACCATCTTGCCGTCCACGGGGAAACCGTGAACGTTCTTGGCGAAGGTCGCAATCTGCAGATGGCGGAAGGCGCCCATCGAGCGCGCGCCCTTGTCGGTGAAGACGGCCACGCGAACGACCGAAGGATCCACGGGCGGATCACTTGGAATTTCGGCAGAAAGCCCACCGCAGCCAACGGCGACGAACAGGGCCCCGAGAAGGCCCGTAAACGAGAGACGAGTCATATCCATACGTTATTCCCTTTGTTTTCTAAGGATAGACATAGTATAGATGATTTCGCGCCCAAAGGCAACAGATTTACTTCACACCGGGCGCATCTGAATAATTCACCGCGCCAGGCCGTCCAGGTCCACGGATGTCACGGATTACGCACCAGACCGTCTCTCATTCGAACATTCCAACATTCGAACATTCTAGACATTTGAACATTTCCCATCGGTCCTTCGCCCAGAACCCATGCCTTGTGTGAGAATTGCCAGTATCGTGCCCGAAGGGTGATTTTTCAAACTGCCTTCTGTGTCCCGCGAAGCGGGTTTCAGTGTGTTCGGTGGTGAAAAATTTAGGTTTGCCGCAGGCGTCTAACAGGAGGCGAAGAGACAGGAGGTAGACAAGCTATAATTTAAGCAAGGGGTATTTTCATCTTTTTTTCGTTCCATGAGCAGGGTTGTTGACAACTCTTGTGGCTGGTGCCTGCACCGTATAGGTTCGACCCGACCGCCAGAGCGAGCAGACGACTTCCAGAAGCTTCCCGACAACGTGCGAGAGCGCCACCCTGTGGTGCTTGCCCGCCCCGACCTGCCTTTCGTAGACGGACCTGAAGTAGTCGTCGTTCTGCGAGACTGTGAAGGCTGCCTGCATGAGGGCCGTGCGCAGAGCCCCGCTACCCCGTTTCGACATGTGGACCGAGCCTTTCCACGCTCCGCTCTCCCGGATGCGGGGTTCGGCGCCGGCGAAGGCGAGCATTCGTTTGGCCATGCCCCCGCTCCTCCCCGTCCTGGGGTCGGTCTCGAAGCGCGTGATGTCACCGTACTCGGCCGCGATGACCTTCGGGAGGAGCTTGCCGGTCCCTTTGATCTTCGAGATGACCTTCGCGAGCTTCGGCGCCTCGAACGCCTCGATCAGGTCGTCCATCTCCCCGACGTGCCGGTCTAAGTCCAGGATGAGCCTGACGGTCGACATGACGCACTCGCCGACGGCGTCACGGATCCCCGAGCCGACGCCGAGGCTTGCCTTCGCGGCCTCCACGAGCCTCCCCGCCTCCGCATCGGCGTCCTTGCCGCGCGTGTACGTCCCGACCAGCTTCGCGACGGCGGTACGGCGGGCCTTCGACAGCGCGTGGGCCGTCGGATAGGCCCCGAGAAGGTGCAGGGCGAACTTCGTCAGCCCCTCCTCGACGAGCGAGTGGAACTCCGGGAACACGATGTCCAGCATGCTCTGGAGGTGCCTCTTCGCGTCTGCGCGCCGGGCGACCAGGAAGGAGCGGTGGCGGGTCAGCGCCACGAGGCTGCCCGACTGCGCATCGGTGCCGCGGCGGGGCGGGAGGTCGCCCGTCTGCACGACGCGGGCGATCGCGAGCGCGTCGCCCTTGTCAGACTTCCGCCCCCGCACGTCGCCCGCGATCGAGGCCGAGGTTACGATCGGGTTGATCACCGCGACCCGGTACCCGGCCCCGACGAGGAAGTCGTGGAACGCGATCCAGTAGTTGCCAGTCGCCTCCATCCCGATGTGCGAGTCCTCCGGCGGGGCGACTTTCGACAGGACCCCGAGGAGCTTTTGCGCCCCCTCGCGGTCGTTCGCGTAGAACGCGGGCCTCGAGATCTGCCTGCCCGACTCGTCGACGACCGCCGCCGCGTGTTTGTTCTTGCCAATGTCGATTCCGACTGCTATCATATTGTCCACCTTTCCGGCATGGGGCTGTCGGCCCCTCGTTCATGAAGTCGTGGCGTTCCAACCCTGGTGGCCAGATCATTGCCCGTCCGTTTGCTTGTTAGGAAAGCGGACTCGCAAATCAAGCTATAATGGACACGCCCCGAAGAAGACGTGGGCGAACTCAGTCTACCGTCATGGCCCTCGGCCAAAGGGCGGCAATAGGGTCTCGCCCACAAAATGGATGTTACCACAGTCTCATGCCGGATTTCAACCCTTTTCTGCGGCTTAAGGAAAAGTAGCAAAAGGAAAATGCGGAATCTGTCTTTATTCTCATTCATATTAGCCTCCTCGCTGTTGATAAGTCGGGCTTATGGGGCCTCTGAGGGCCCCCGCCCGACTTACCAACGAGCGGGCGGCTAATAGTATACCAGGGCGCGC
>JAZUGW010000350.1:0-6088 GCA_045641465.1 Kiritimatiellia bacterium
GCTTCACCTTGAAACCGTTCGCCTTATACTCTTCGTAATTGAAGGCGTGAAGCTCGTCAATGGCGATCTGGTGGAACTTGTCGAAGTCCGGCCACCACTCCCAGCCGCTGCCGACGTCGTTGTAGAGGAACCCGTCCGCGCACTGCTTGCCGAGTTCGGGCGTGACGTAGTACGCACCCATCGCGAGGACGTTGACGCCGTTGCCGGTAATCGCGCGGAACGCCGCAGGGACGGACTCGACGACGCCCGCATGGACGCCCGGACACTTCGACGCGGCGATGTGGATGCCCATTCCCGTTCCGCAGAAGATGAGCGCGCGCTCGAACTCCTTCTCGGTGATCATCGCACCGACACGAAGGCCGATGCGGTGGAACATGAGTTCTGTGTCGTTCGGATCGGAATCGGCCTTCACGCCGATGTCCGTCACCGTCCACCCCTTCTTCTCAAGGTACTCCTTGATCGCTTCCTTCAGCGGATATCCCGCGAAATCAGCCGCCATCAGAATCTGTTTATCTTGGACTCTTTTCATAATCTCTCCTTACTATCTTCTTGAAAATGGCCGCGGTAGGTCATTGAATGGATTCGCCGAAAAGCGTAAAGTCGGCAACCCCTGCCTTGATCCCCTGCGGTGCCGCCAACAACTCGAGCCGCGCGGCGACGGCCTCGTTCGGGACGATCTCCCGATAGTCGACAAGACGATCTTCCGCGTTGGCAGATGCGTCAAAGACGACGGTCTCGCGCCCGTCCGCATCCCGCAGCACGAGGCGATAACGGAAGGGACCAGACGGGACACCGTTATCCGGATCATATCCGTCTTCGCGCCAGCAGATGCGAAACGACCGAACGACCTGCGGCTTCACAAAAGTATAATCGATCTTACCAGGCAAGTCCAGAAGCCATGTGAATGTCTGCAGGGATTCGTCCGCCGCGCCAGCCGACTGCGTCCGCACGGGAATCCGACGCCAACCCGCCGCACCCATTCCGAATGACGGCAGAAACTGTGGTTCTGACGTAGCGGAGGCCGGCTCGATTTCACCGTTCGCATCAAGGCGAAGACGATCCATTCCAACCAACCGTTCGAACCAGTGGCGGCTTCCAACGCGGATACAATACGAAACCCACAGCTGTCCGCGTTCGTCCTGTACGACCGATCCGTGCCCCGTGCCCGTCACAAGCCCCTTCGGCGAGATGAAGAACGGGTTGCGCCGTTGGGGCTTGAAGTCTGCAAGAGGCTTGTCCGACCAGTACGCCCCCATCGCATACGTCTCGTTCTCCGCACCGCCCGCCGAGAAGGTCAGGCAATAGCGTCCGTTCAGTTTCAACATCCACGATCCTTCGAGCCATCCGTTCTGCGGATTGTTCGAGGAGCGTTCCCACGGCTGGCCTTCCGGATCGAATGTCACGAGCTCGACAGGCGCGGAAACGACACGAAGCGGGTTCTCGGCATCTAATTCACAACCCCAGATTCCGCCGCGCGGAGTGCACCCCCAATAGAGATAAAACCGTTTGTCATCGTCAGAGAACAGCATCGCGTCAGCCGGGGGCGGTAAATTCTCCTCCTGCGGCAAACCAATCCTTCCGAGCGAGCGATAGGGTCCTTCCGCACGGTCGGCAACAAAGAGTTCTCCGTCCGTATTCGGAATGTAGTACCATTTGCCGCGATGCCGCATCGCACCCGGGCCATGTCCCGCAAACCCGTCCGGATTCGGCACATCTTTCCAGTTTCCACCATCGTCCCCGCTTTTCCAAACGAAACCAGCAGACGGGAACAGGTACCAAGCGCCATCCGCACGGACGAGATTCGGGTCGCTTACCTGCCGATGAGGAGTTCCCTTCCCGCCGCAATTGATGTAAACGCTCTTCGGCAGATTCGGCAAAGGCAACGGATTACAGAACGTCCGGATTTTCGATGGCTGAACATCACCTTCACCCTCAATGATCGACTGGAGCGCAGCGCCCCAGACATCATAGCCCTTGGCGGTCGGGTGCAGGGTGTCAAACATCAGTTCCTTCGGTATCTCGCCATCCGATCCGACATACTCATCCCAAAGACTGATCCTGACGAGATTGCCATCTGCAAGTGCATCGACCTTCGGACCAAGCGCCGCATTGACCGCCGCGACTTCTTTTCTCCAGTGCTGATCCTTTCCGCCGCGGGGGAATACGTCCATCAGCACGATCTTCGCAGATGGCGTCTTCTCTCGCACACGACGGCAGACCTCGACGATACCCTCGGCTATTTCATCCGCAGTATTCGCCGGAAACGGTCGTTTGCAGCCGGGAGCCGCATTGTTCGTGCCTATATGGATGACGACGACACGCGGCTTCGTGCCGTCCAGTTCGCCGTGCGACAGTCGCCAAAGGACGTTTTGGACGCGATCCCATCCGAAGCCCATGTTGAGCGTACGGTACTTGCCAAACCACTTCCTAAAGCATGCTGCGGCATCCCCGCGAAGATTATCATTTGCCTCCCAGCCGTGCGTGATCGAATCGCCGATGAACACGATCTCGGGATCGATCTTCGCCTGGTCCTTCACAATGCGCTCGTGACGCGCATACCAGTCATAGCTGTCATCCTCCAACTTCGCCCGCGGTTCCACAGCCGTGTTTCGAACCATTCGCCGGACCCGTCTGTCGACCGACTCGATCCAGAGGTCAGCCATCCTCATGTGCCCTGCTGGCGTCGGATGAAAGAAGTCCCAGAACCAGTAGCGCGGATTCGGATTCTCCTTCAACAGATTCTCCGCGAAGAGCTTCTGGAACGGAACGAACGCGCAGTCAAGTTCCGCCGCAAGCTTGGCAGTCACGTCCTGACGGCGGCAGAACTCGGGGCTCGCGTCCGTCGGGATGCGGAACGGCTCGCAAAGGACGATCCTCACCTTCGGATTCGCCATCTTCGCATCCGCAATCAGCTTGCGCAGATTGGCTTCGTAATCCTCAACGGAGACACCCGTTGTATCCTTGCGAATGAAATGAAAGTAATCGTTGATTCCGACGAGGATAGAAACGCAGTCCGGAATGACCTTTTCACCCTTTTTCCGTCCAAGAGCCCCCTCGTAGCCATTCTCTGAGATTTCGTAAGGGAACGCATCCCTTGCCCACCGCTCGACCAAGTTAGAGCTCGTGTTCCCGCTCACACCGCGGTTAGCGAACTCAAGGCGGTCCTTCGGGCGGTAAGCCTGATAGCGCGAGGCAATCTCACAAGCGTAACCATGCCCGTACGCATGGTTCATGTCCCCACGATGAATCCCATCTGTGATCGAATCGCCCTGAAAGAGCATGACCGATCCGGGCTCGAAAACTGCCGGTGGGATCGCCATGCAAACATGGACAACACACAAACAAAAACTCGCGGATATCAAATTTCTCGCATTCATAGATTTTCCTACCATTCAACCCGCAGCTAACGCCAAACGATGCGCAATTCGCACACCATTCCTAATTTTTCTCTCACCTACCGCAAGCAGAAAATTTGTCAGCGAAGCAACAGAAGGAAACCCGGCGGAACAAAATGCTCAAAACATCCAATGTCCAGTTTGCTTCCATAAAGACGAGGGTTTGGCGATCGGCGAACAATGCTAACTCCATATTCTCCAAAGCCGACTAAATCACACCCCGAACCAAGATCCTTCGGCCCCCGACGACGATCACCCGTCCCCGCCCACGTCGGTGGCGCAATCCGATCAATGAGTTGGGAATTTGGCGCAGGCCGAAAATCCCCGCACTCCGCGTCCACGAATAGCGGCTTTGCGGAATCGATCTTGAAATTTCCCTGATCCAAATTCGGATTGATCCATGAATCCCCAGTCGTGCATGTGTTCTCGATGTTGGTCAGGCCAGCCATTACATTCGAAATCTGCGCAGCCGTCCCTCCATTATAGGCAATGACACATCCCTTCAAATAAAGATTTGACGGAGTGACATACTTAAAACACCCTGCAGCATCCTTTTCGTAATATGGATCGAAAAACTGCTGATTTGAGGCGGCAATGCGGTTAGACACAATCGTGCAATTCTCGAACACCTCACGTCGCACCACCTCTTTGGCCGTGTGGAATATCCAAACGGGGATTGATCCAGATGTTCCTGTAATCAAGCAATTCCTGAACTTGAATTCACCGTTTTTCGAGTTGTCAACACTGGCATGGTAAAACGCCCCCGCAATCCCTTCTTGTCCCGAGTTGTCTACAAAATAACAATCGGCAATCAGATTCTCCCCTGGCGAATTATATGAGAAAACAATCGCGCCGCGTCCGCCGTTGTCTGCCGCTGTCCCAACATTCCCCTTGAACAAGCAATTGGACACGACCGTACCGTTCGCGTTTCCTCCGAAGGACAACCCCACTCCCCGCGATCCTCTGTTGTTAATGACTGCGCAATTTTCAATTGTCGTACCCGTTCCCTCAATCGCAAGTGCCGAACCGCCAGCGTTATAGGATGACGCCGAACCAACTTGATAGTTCCCGACAATCCGCGATCGGCGGACATCCGCACCATCACCTTCGGTAAAGACGCCAGATCCGCCAAAAGACCCCGCCGTATACATAGGCGAAAGGCAATTGTTCGTAATCGTGCAACTGTCAAGGGTTGCACTCGACAAATATGCGCCGGATCCCTTAACGGTTGAAACATTAGACGCTATCATGCAATTACTGACAACCCCCGAACCTGTGCAATAGACTCCTCCTCCACAACCTGTCTGCACGTTAAGCACCGAATTTGATGCTGTGCATCCACTGATTTCACAACCCACAATTTCTCGCGGCCAACCTGTCGCCCCCCCCCAATCCAACAACGCTATTCCACCACCACACACCGAATCGGCGCGCGGAGTATTCGACGAGCCAACAACTTCGCAGTTCCGCACAATGCAATTGTGGATAGAGCTGTTCGCGGCGCTAATACCACCGCCGCTAACGCCTCCGCCTCCGCTTTCGCCCACGACGGAACAATTCTCGACTTTGCAATTGCGAAGTTGCGCATACTGCGCATACACACCACCACCGCCGCATGCCACCGTAGACGAGACAGCCTTGCAACAGGTGACAACACAATTGCTCATCACCCCCGATAATAATCCATAAAACCTGACACCTCCGCCATTCTCATTACGGGACACTCCGTTTGTGCAGGTGACGCCGACGAGTGATTCGCTGTAGCACATCATATCCACGCAGCGGCCAAGACCCTGCGCATCAAGAATGACATCGTTTGGATTGTAAGTCAGCGACCGGATCGTGAGATTGCCGCGGTCCCCACTCAGTGCGATTGCCTTCGTCAAAAGGTATGTTCCGTTCGAGATAATCATCGTGTGGCCTCCGCCAACCCACTTGTCCACGACAAGTTCAGGCGACCTCATCGCCGTCTCCCAGCTCTGACCGTCGTCATCGTCGTTGCCCCAAGGCGCAACATACCATGTCGCCGCCAGAGACGTCCATGCCAGAGTTCCGGCAAAAAGCATTGCCAAAACTTTTCTGGCGTTGTTTGCCACCCCTTTCGCGTTCCCGACGCGTATCTTTTCCAGACGGATAGTCTTCAGCATTTTATGCCTCCTTTTTTATCTTGGAACTCATTTGGAAATCTTCATTCGCTTGTCACCGAGAAGGTTCTTGAGAACTTCCGTTTCTCCCAACTCATCCTTGGCCCCCATCACATTGGCAATCAACGTCGGGGAAACAAAATACCGCTCAAACGAACACTTTGGCTTCAGTTCGCCTTGCGAAAGGATCTTAATTTCGCATGAAGATGCTTCAATCGGCTCTTGCAACAGTCGCATACGCTTGTAGCCAATCGAGCGACCCGAAGCAACGACCTTGCCGTCGGTCACGAACTCCCAGCCGTCGACATATTCGCCGTCGGCAACATCCTCGCGCATCAGGATCAGATTGAACGGCGCTCCCGGCACCTTCACTTCCTGGGCGAAAAACGCCTGACGCAACCGGCCGAAACCTTGCAATGCCTTCACGTCTTCATCGCAGAGGATGCCGTCCTTCGTCGGCGCGATGCCGATGTTCATCGTCGCCGCATTGCCGACAGTCCCCAGATAGGTCTTCATCAGGGACTCCGCGCTTCTCGCCTTGCCGTTCTC
>JAZUGW010000351.1:0-2807 GCA_045641465.1 Kiritimatiellia bacterium
CCATGGCTACAACAAGATCGATCCTTCGCCGTTCTGGCGTTACTTCGACCAGGCCCGCCTCGGGGATTCGGAAATGCTCGGCTGGTGGGACGATTCGTGTCCGATCGGGACGTGCGATCCGGAGGTGAAGGCGACGGTCTATCGCCGGCCAGATGGCACCCTCACCGTCGCCGTGGCGAATTTCGCCTCCACGGCCAAGACGGTGACGCTCTCTGCACGTTCCTCGCTTGGTTTTACGCCGAAAAACCTCGCGCGTTTGCCCGCCATTGACCGATTCCAGGCCGAAGGTACGCGTCCGTGGCAGCAGCCGTTCGACCTCCGGCCACAAGCTGGATGCGTCATTGAATTGACGAAGTGATCGTCCGGCGGCGTTCGTATGGGGACGGGAACAGGGAGGATTCCATGATGAAAAAGGGATTGATGGTCGTGATGTGCCTTTTCGCGGTACTGGTTTCAAGTGCCGCGGAACCCTTGGCGGCGGAGTGGCGGGCCGTGGACGAAGCGCTGGGGAAGAAGCATTCGCGTTCGGCCATCGGAATGCTGGAGAAGGTCGAGGTCAAGGCACTGGAACTGAAACGTTGGCCGGATTACACGGCGGCGCGGCTTCGGCGACTGGCACTGGACTACGACCTGGCCGATGAAACGGCAGCCGATCTGCACGACCCCAAGGGAGTGGTGGCGAAATTCGCGGGTGAGATTGCCGCCGCTCCCGTCGTGGTGCGCCCGATGCTGAGACTTGCGTTGATGCACTACTATGCGGAATTGGCGGCTGAGGAACGACGGTACGAGGGCCTACGCACCAAAATCGTCGGGGAGGTGACGACCAATTTGCCGCCGTGGTCCGCCGAACAGTTGAGACCGTCGCTCGCGAAGCTTTTCGCCCAAGTGATGGCCGATGCGCCCGCGCTCCAGGCAGCAAGGACCGCTGATTGGTCGCGTCTATTCGCGGTGCCGGCGTGCATCGTGGGCAAACGCAAAAATGCGGTCCCCTTGGTCCTGCCGGGCAATGAGCTCGGCATTGAGGCCGTTCCGACACTTTACGACTTCGCGCTGGAGTGTTGCGTGTAACTCGTCAGTCATGACGAGATCGCCGAACATGACGCCCAAGGCAGGCTTACGGGGTTCGCGACCGAGGTGCTTGCGCGTCTCGACGAACGTATCAGGTTCCATGCCGCCGATACGAATCGTACCCCCTACGCCTACGCGAAGTTAACCCGCATCCGTTTTGAGGAGTCCGTGATGGAGGATGTCCCCGGACGAGAAGAAAAGGAGAAAGAAATCGCAGCGTTCGGTGCGGTTGCGGAGGAGTTCTTTGAGACGTCCTGGGTGAGCGCCCTCGCGGCGGATGATCGCGCCACCATCCTCAAGTGGAAGGAGGATAAGGGCAAGGATCATGCCGAACTTCAGGACTATTGTCGGCGCTTTGCCGCGAAGTGGCCGAACACCCCCGGTGGCGACAGTTGCCGATCCATCGTTCAAAGTCTGGAAGCGCCGTCGCTCGACCTGTATGTGGAGCGGACCTGGGCCCACCCCTTGCCGAGCATCTCCCTCGAGTACCAGAATCTGACGGGAATCACGTTTCGGCTGGTACGGATCACGGTGGACGATTTCGCCAAGCACGATCAATTCAGCGGTACGCTCTTCCGCATCGGAAAAACGTTCAGGGAATATGTTCGCCGCCCGGCGGCCAAGACGTGGACGGTTAACCTGAAGCCCGCCGACAAACTCCACAAATTCCAGCAGACTCTGCCCGTTCCGTCGGATATCCCGAAAGGGCACTATCTGCTCTTTGCCACGGGGAACTGTCCGGGGGAAAAAACTCCGCCGATCTATGCGCGAATGATTACCGTGACCGACCTCGCCTTCGTCACGACGCGGATACCCGGCGGCTTTAGCGGATATGTGCTGGATGCGGAAAAAGGGACGCCGATCGCCGATGCGGAAGTCGAGTTCTGGCGACCGGTCAAAAACGAATGGGTGCGAAAGACGACGGTGAAGACCGGAGCGGACGGTGCCTTTTTCATTCCCGAACCGAAGGAGCGTGGGTACTTGCGCGCCGTCAAGGGGATGGACGAGGTGGTCTCTCCGTTGAACGACAGGAGTGCCTTTTCAAAAGGCGAATCGGCCAAACCGAAGCGTCTGGAACATGTCGACCTGACGCCGGACCGTGCCATCTACCGTCCGGGCCAGACCGTGAAGTTCAAGGGAATCGCCTTTTTGTCGGATCCGGAGAAAAACCGATTTCACGCTCTTGCCAACCGGCGCGTGTGCGTGTCGTTTAGCGATCCCGACGGGAACAATGTCGGCGAGATCACCCGCGTTTCCAACGCGTTTGGTTCGTTCTCGGGGGAATTTGTCATTCCGCGAGACCGTTTGACGGGTAGCTATCATCTTGATGCGACGTTTTGCGACGAGGATGAGGAAGCACTTGTCGGCGAACTTGAGATCGATGTCGAGGCGTACCGACGGACGAAATTCACGGCGACGATCCGTCCCGTAAAGGACGCGAAGCTCAACGTCGAAACCCGGGCGACGGGATTCGCGAAGACCTTCACGGGACTTCCCGTACCGAATGCCAAGGTCGAATGGCGTGTTCAGCGGTCGATCTATTCCGGCGATTCGTATTCTGCCGAGAGTGTGACAATTGTGACAATTGCCCGAGGGACGGTTCAGACAGATGAAAACGGCGAATTCTCATTCGTTTTCACGCCCGCCGCGACGAGATCGAAGAAATCCAAAGAGCATCTGCTTTTTGTTTTTGACCTTTCGGCTGAAGTGACGGATCGTACAGGCGAAACGCATGAGAC
>JAZUGW010000352.1:0-16626 GCA_045641465.1 Kiritimatiellia bacterium
GCCAAGCTCTGCTGCCGTCTTGTCCGGATTCCCGGTGCGCTCAAGTACACGTCGCCGGCCGTCCATACGGTGACGGACGGTTCGGGCAAGCCGCTTACGCTCGCGACGCACAACTACTTCCTGCCGGGCAGCCACGACAAGGACGGCTGTGCGAAGCCGGTGGAAGGGTGTGACGGACTCAAAACCGGCTACACGGCGGTTTCGGGGTCGTCGATCGCGTTGACGGCGTCACGGGACGGACAGCGCGTCGTTGTCGTCGTGTTGGGCAGTGCGGGTCGGCACAATCGTGAAGCTGCGGCACTGCGGATGCTCAACGATGCGCTCAGCGCGGCCGCGTGGTGATCTATGGGTTCTTTCTGTACAGCAGTGGTTTTATTCGCCAGCCTCCTGGTGGGAACGTGGAATCTCCGTTGGTTCCCCGGCGGGGAGGCGGCCTCCAATCCGCTGGTGGCTCCATCTGCGCGTCAGCAGGAAGAGGCACGCCAGATGGCGCAAGCGGCGGCGGTTGTACGGAAGGGATTGTGCGGGCGAGGCACGAACGAACACGCGGTCCTCTTTCTCCAGGAAGTCCGCGACGAGGCGGCGTGTACGAATCTGCTTGCGCAGATCGGGGAGGCGTCCGGTCTGCGTCTCGCGTGTGTGAGCAAGTTCGAAGTCGCGAAGGGACGTGCCGGTTTGCAGCAGGACTGCATCCTGACGGACCTGCCGATCCTCGATGCCGGCTGGTCGGGGTGGCGCTGGCCTCGAGGAACGAAGAATACGGATTGGACGCTCCTGCCGCCGCGCGGCTATGCGTTCGCGCTTCTGGATGGAGGCGCGGAGGGGGTGCTCGCGTGCTACTGCGTACACCTCAAAGGCAACTATGGGGCGACGACGGATGCCGCGTCCGCATCCAATCGTACGAAGCGCGAGCGTGCGGCCGAGCAACTGGTGGAGTTGACGAAGAAGATCCGCCTGGACGACGGTCGCCGCGTGACGCGCGTTGTGATTGCGGGAGATTTCAATACGGATGTCTTCGATGCGGCGTTCGCCGGCGAGCGGACGATCCCCACCCTCACGGCGGCGGGGTATTTGAACGGACTCGCCTCGGCGGCGCCCGATGAGCGGGTGACGCATCCGCAATTCAACGGGCGGGGCGGCGGCACGCTCGATTACATCTTTCATCGAGGTTTTCTGGCGCAGACGGAACGGTGGCTCTCGTCCGCAAACGACGTGAGCGACCATCGGATGGTCTGGCTGCGGCTGGAGTGAGCGTTTTCATCAAAGATGTCAGAGAAATGGCGGAACAAGCGATGGCAGAAAAAAAGAGATTTGTAGTGGCCTGCGGCGGTACGGGCGGGCATACCTTCCCGGGACTCGCGGTGGCGTGGGAATTGAAGGCGCGCGGACACGAGGTCGTGGTGTGGGCGTCCGGAAGGTCCATTGAGGGATCCGTGATGAAGGCCTGGGATGGCGAGACCTTTTCGACAGGCGCGAAACCGCTGAGTGTGCGGAACGGACTGGCGATCCTGTTTTCGATCTTGCGCTGCCGGCGTGAGATGAAGCGTTTCGCGCCGCATGCGCTGCTGGCGATGGGGTCCTATGCAAGCTTGCCGCCTGTGTGGGCGGCGCGCGGGCGCGGGGTCCCGGTGGTGCTGCACGAGGCGAATACCGTGCCAGGTCGTGCGGTCGACTGGCTGGCACGTTTTGCGAAGGTGATCGCCATCTCCTTCGAAGAGACGGCGGACCATCTGAAGGGGCGTACAACGGAGTTGACGGGGTTGCCGGTGCGGGCCGAGATTGCGGGACAGCCGCGGTTCGACGACGTGCCGGCGGATGCGTTCACCGTGTTCGTGACAGGCGGGAGCCAAGGGGCGCATCGTGTGAATGAACTCACGACGCAGGCGCTTGGACTCGTCAAGCAGGAACTTGCAAAGAAGGGGTCGACGCGGCCGTTGTTCGTCATTCATCAGACGGGGGTCGCCGATGAGGCCGAGGTGAAGAAACGCTACGAAGAGGCAGGAATCGCCGCGCGCGTTCAGGCGTTCGAACGCGAGATGGGGCGTGCGTTCACGACGGCGGATCTGGTCGTCTGCCGTGCGGGAGCCTCGACCTGCTTCGAGCTCGCGTGTGTGGGCAAGCCGGCTTTCTTCATCCCGTTGCCGAGCGCGCTGCGGAACCATCAGCATTTCAATGCGCTCGCGTTTGTGAAGCGCGGTGCAGCGGATGAAGGCGTACAGGAATCGCTGACGCCGCGCGCCATCGCGAATTACATCTTCCACAAGATCGATTCGCCGGCGTCGCTTGCACAGAAGGCGCAGGCGATGAAGGCGGCGGCGATTCCCGATGCGGCGGCGAAGGTCGCGGATATCGTCGAACGGGTGAGCCGCTAACGGAGGATCCGTATGCGTGTTGCGGTCGGATTGAGTGGCGGGGTCGATTCGGCCGTGGCGGCGCTGCGGCTGAAGGCGGCGGGACATGACGTCTTCGGCGTGACGATGCGCCTCTGGAAGCCGGGGCGTTATCGCGGTGGCGAAGACGGTTCGTGTTTTGGTCCGGGCGAGGCGCAGAACATCGCAGCTGCGGAAGCGTTGGCCGCAACGCTGGGCATTCCCTATCATGTGATTGACTTGACATCGGCGTATGAGCGCGAAGTCATCGACTATTTCCGCGACACCTATCTGGACGGACGTACGCCGAATCCGTGCGTGCGCTGCAACGAGCGGGTGAAGTTCGGGTTGCTGCCGCATCTCGTCGAATCGGCCGGCCTGGCCTTCGATCGCTTCGCGACGGGGCATTACGCGCGCATCGTCGTACGCGACGGACGCCTGGCGCTCATGCGTGGGTGCGATCGGGCGAAAGACCAAAGCTATTTTCTCTACCGCCTCTCGCAAGAACAGCTCGCCCGTACGCTTTTCCCGCTGGGCGAACTCACGAAGGATGACGTGAGGGCCGAGGCGCGCGCGCAAGGACTCGTCGTGGCGGAGCGTCCCGACAGCCAGGACTTCTGTACGGGCGGGACGGACGACATCCTCGGTACGCCCGATCGAGCGGGTGACATTGTCGATTTGACAGGACGCGTCCTCGGTCGCCATCGCGGCTTTTGGCATTATACGATCGGTCAGCGCAAGGGCCTCGGCATCGGCGGCGCGGGCGATCCCTACTATGTGCTCGAACTCAATGCCTGCCGCAATCAGGTCATCGTCGGCCGCGCGCACGAAGTGGTGCGAACTTCGTTGCGTGTGAAGGACATGGTGTACGGTGCACGCGCGCCCGAATCGGCCGGCGAACCGATCGCCTGCCGCGTGAAGGTGCGGAGCGCCGGCCGTCTAGTGGCGGCGACGCTCTGCGGCGACACATGTACGTTCCCGGACGGCATTGCCGGCGTCGCGCCGGGGCAAAGTGCGGTCTTCTATTCGGAAGACGGAGAAACCGTTCTCTGCGGCGGAGAAATCGTTTCCTCTGCTGGATCTTTGGAATGATGCCTTTGTTTGGCTACGGAAAGGTTGAATGAAATGAAGATAGGTAGCATCGTCATGAGGATTCTTTTGCTGTACGGTTTTGCCTTGTGCGGTGGTTGCTCAGAGGGGGAAACCTTCAATGCCTATGTGGATCTACTTGGGGAACGTGTCCCGGAACGAATTGTCGGTTGTCGGTGTCAAGTCGTCACGAATGCCTTAGTTGCAACGGATGACAGTCCCTACATAAAGTCGGAATGGAGATACTCCCCGAATACAGGAAAGCTCGTCGGGGTGAAAAAGTATTCACGGGTGTTTGCCGGCGATTTGTCACGGGGGGAGAAGGGGCGGCTCATGTCGACCGTCCAGCGCCAACTTCAGCCTCGGGTTGTCGGCCTTTCGTCGGTGCTTACAGAGAATGCCGACGGCAGTGGTGAAATCAAGTCTGAGAGCGGTGTGTCCGCGAAAGTGGCGTTCATTGAACGAGGTCGTGGAACTCAAATGCTCGTTGACATCGCGGTAACAGAAAAATACATCAGTCAAAGAAGATGCAGAATGCCTGGCAAGACCGTTGGAGTCGATCAGGATGCTCGCGGAAAGGATCGCAAATAATGAAGATCGTTGTTCTGTTGATATTAACGGTGATCTTGTCGGGGTGTGCAACTGTTGAAACCTGGGAGGGGCTGGCGCGTGAAAAAATTGTGATTAAAGACGTTGGCGTCTCTTGTTCGAATGATGTCGCGTATGCTGTGAATGTCACAGGGGAAAGACATGTATCAGTTGCGCCATCGGTTGTGATGTGTTGGGACGGTTCATACCGAGAGCGGTTTGATGTGTGCCACTCAAATGATTTCAGGGTGGTTACGAATGAGTGCCATTTAGGGAAGGTCGATCTGAAGAATTCAGATTCGCATTTGGTTGTGGTCTCGGCCGATCAATGGATGGACGACGCGTATTTGTCTCGGGAGGTTTTGCAAGGAAGGGACAAATGTGATTTTGGGATTGTTGTCGTAGATTTAAACCATTGGCGGAGATACTTGGCTATTCCGCATCATAAATGTGACTTGCCATCTGGGCGGGTGGAGTGGAGTTTCGTTGTCCTTCGTGAGCCCGTAATCGATTTTTATGGAGGATTCTACATAAGGAAAGAGAATGATTTCCGTGTTGCATTCTGTCGAACCGTCTATACGCCTTTTGCGGTTGTACTTGATGTTTTGACATTGCCTTTTCAAATGGGCTTGGGGATGTTTACGCACATGTAAATGATTGTCACACCCGAGACACCACCTTCGGCCCACCTCGGGAATAAAATCGTCCCTTCAGTCCGGAAGTCCCTTGCGTCCGGACGTCCTGAATCATGACTCTTCCGTCCCTCAAATCGGTTGCCCCCGAAGCCGTACGAGCCTCCACCCACACGGCGGTGCGCGGTGCAGGGGAGACAGAGGAAGTTGAAAAATGGATAAACTCTGGGAAACGGAAGCGCTCATTACCGGAATTTGGTATACTACTAACCAAGGCCACAGTTTGGCAGGAAGTGACGGAGAAAATCTATGATGGAAAACACGGCACTTGGTGTTAAACCGATGGGCTAGACAGATGCGCTTGGGTTTGATAGAATACGCAATGTGGAAAGTTGTAAGAGGGAGTTGTTATGTTTATGAAAATGAAAATGTGGGTTGCCTTGGTGGCGACGGCCTGCTGTGGTTTGATTGCCGGTGCGGACGAGGTGACGCTGCCTGACGGCTATACGCGATTGGAGTACATCCAGGCGACAGGGTCGCAGTGGATCCATACGCATTTCGCCCCGCGGTGCACGGATCGCATCGAACTGAAGCTGAATGTGCCCGCAGGACAGCTTCCGTTCACGCAGGCGCTCTACTGCGCGCGTTCGAGCGGCCAGGAAAACTCGCTGTGCGGCTTCATCATCTGGGTAACGACCGGCATCAGTTCGACGCGTTTCGACAAGAAGAAAGCGACGATGCCCTCGACGTTTGCGTTCGAGGAGGAAACGGACTGTACGATCGTGGCGGACTACGCAACGGGCCGGGTCACGGCAAACGGCGAAGAAATCTGTTTGATGCCGGACGCAACCTACCCGGCGGGGAGCCCGATGTCGCTCTTCGCTTCGCACAACGGTTCGTACACCTTTGAAACCGGGACGATGGGCAACTTTGCGCGCTATCGCCTCTATTGGTTCCGTGTCTACGACTGCTACGGCAAGCTGCTGCGTGAATACATCCCCGTGTGCGACACATCGGCGCCGGAAGGTTCGCAGGGACAGTTCGGCCTCTGGGAAACGCAGACGCGGACCTATCTCACGACCGAGGCGGGCGACCCGTTCATCCCGGGCGTTCCCCAGCAGACGGTCGTGCTGAGCGAAGACGCCGACTGGCGCGATCTCGGTGAAGCCGCCACGCGCGGCAAGACCATCGACCTCAACGGACACAAGCTGACGGTTTCCTACCTTGCGCCGCCGGCGTCGATCACCGACACCTCCACGGGCAATCCGGGCGAACTCCATCTCGATCTCGCGCGGGGCTTGACGAACCGTTTCGTCGACATCCAAGGCAATCTCCGGCTTGTGAAAGAGGGCGAGGGCATGTTGTGCCTGTGGCGGGAACGGCAGCTCTTCACGGGCGGATTCGAGGTCGCCAACGGTTACGCGCGTACGGGGTGGGAGGGCAGCCTCGTGTCGATTGGAACCACGAACGGCGTGGTGCGTATCGCCTCCGGCGCCACGTTCGACACCTATTCGCATATTGATTTCGACTATACGTTCGAGCTCGACGGCGGTACGCTGACGAACGCCATTTCGCCGGCTTCCGCATGGGGAAAGCACATGATCAGCAATGTCTGCGTGACGGCGGACTCGGTTTATGACATTGGCGACACGTACTACGGCCTCATTTCGCGGGGATATGCGCCGAGCTTCATCGACCTGGGCGGCCACACGCTTGCCGTTCGCACGACGATGGCCGGCAATTTCTATTTAGCCAATACGACGACGACTGCGGGCACGATCGTGCAGGACGGGCGGCTGGAGTTCTATCACGATCCAAGCGACCTGCGTGCGTCGACGCTGGTGGTCAACGGTTTCCTGCGCGTCAATTCGAATTGCGCGAA
This sequence comes from Kiritimatiellia bacterium, assembly GCA_045641465.1. Taxonomy (GTDB): domain Bacteria; phylum Verrucomicrobiota; class Kiritimatiellia; order RFP12; family UBA1067; genus RUG572. Next base: position 6,561 of record JAZUGW010000352.1, read on the forward strand.
CGTGCTGCTCGGCAATGTTGTCGTCAATACGGCGGAGGCGGATACTGCGGGGGCGGTGGCAAGCTATCCGAATCCGCTGCTCGTCTACGGGACGCTGCGCCCGAACACGGACTACTTCCGCGGCTATGCGCTGCAGGACGGCGCGGCGCTCGATTTGAGCGGTCGCACGGGTCTCTTCCGCACACGCGGGCTTGCGGCGGGTACGGCGGAGGTGTTCCACACGATCACCTTCGCCACCAATGCGACGATCACGGTGAAGCTGGCGGGGCGTGCGGTGGCGTCCGGCGAAAAGCTGATCGAATGGGCGACGCCGCCGGAGAATGTCACGTTCGTCCCCGATGCGGACTCGGCGTCGCAGGGGATCACCCTCGTGCAGAGCGAAACGGGCGTCTTCGTGGGTGGCGCGGCGGCGGAGACGCTGGTCGATCTCGCCTGCTGGACGAATGCGAAGGGTGACAACAACGTGAGCGATCCCGCGAACTGGACGTGCCGGAATCCGGCGGGACAGGCCCTCGAGGGGGCGCTGCCCGGACCGGCTTCCATCATCCGCGTCGAAGGCGACGTCGCCTTCCAGGCGCCGCCCGGTACGGTACTGACCTTTGCGACATTCGAGGTGCGCGATGCGGCACTGACGGCGGACTGCGACTGGCGCGGTCTTGGCGCGATCAAGGTGACGGGCACGCTGGACCTCAAGGGACACGAACTGCGCTGTGCGGGCGTGGATGGGACCGGTGCGATCGTGGACAACTCGTTCGACCTGACGGATGCCGCCACGGCGGCGTCGCGCATCACGTGTCCGAGCGAAATCCAGAGCGGTACGGCGGCGAATCTCTTCAACAACAACTTCACGCGCAACGGTACGGACGCCGGCTATCGCGTGCTGATGGCAAATTCGAAGCTGCCGTTCACCTGCACGTACGATTTCGAGGAGCCGACCGTGATCGATGCCTATGGTGTCACGGTGGGGCCCAACGACCAGCTCGTACGCGCGCCGAAGGCGTGGGTGCTTGAAGGTTCGGTTGACGGTTCCGCCTGGGACCAGCTCGACGTGCGCACGGACGAGACCTTCTGGTCCACACACGACTACCGTCGCTACACCTTCGAGAACACGGTGGCCTACCGCTACTATCGTCTGACGATTTCGGCCCCGCAGGACGCCACCGACGGCTACATGGAACTCGTGCAGCTTGAATACGGACGTCAAGGCGCCACGGGCACCTTGCGCCTCGATGTGCCGGAAGGGGCGGTGGCCGTGAACACGGGCGTGCGTTTCGCGGGTAATTTCACGCTCGTCAAGGAAGGCCTGGGCACCTACCAGCCGAGCGTCGAAAAGCAGTTGAATCTGCTGGGCGCCGATATCCGCGCGGGTCGCGTCGTCTTCGGCGTGGCGCAGGATCCGCTCGGCGTTGGTACGGTGAAGGTGGCGGCCGGGGCGACGATCGACATGAACGGGTACTATACGGCGAACACGGCCTACCGTTTCGAGACAGCCGGTACGATCACGCAGACGCACGATGCCTGGACGATTGCGTCCAGATCCTTCGGCACGGTGGCGTTGACGGGCGACGCCACCTTTGGCGGCAACTACTATGCGTGGGGCACGCCCCCAAATTACCAGGGGGCGTTGTCGTTCAACGGACACACGCTGCGGGTGGAATCGGAGGATCTCATCACGCTCATGGATCGTCCGGCGCTGGATACGGGTACGCTTGAGCTGGTGCGCGGCCGGCTGCAGATACAGGACGTCATTGCCTGGTCCAATGTGAATGTGAAGGTGGATGCCGACGCCGTGTTGAAACTCACCCATTCGCTGAAGGTCAAGGATCTCGACTATCAGGGGACGGCCTGGCAGACCGATGTGTCCGACGGCGTGCGCGTGTGGGTGTACGGCACGATGCGGCCGGGGGCGCTCTATCCCGCATTGCGGTTCGAGGGCGGGTCCACGGTGGACCTTTCGCAAATGACGGGTCCGTGGGACGCAAACGGTGAAGCGCCCAAGGGCGATGCGTCCGGGGTGGGGGTGCGGACCTACACGAAATCGGGCGACGTCTGGTTCAATCCCGACAACGTGCCGGGCGCGATCACGATCAACCTGGCGGGCCGCACGCTCGCGGAAGGCGACATGCTCATCCGCTGGGCGGTGATGCCGCCGGCGGGCGTGCAGTTCGTCTTCGACGACGAGACGGCGCAGAACGGTTACACGCCTGTGGTGACGCCGATCGGACTCTACTACGGGATGCCGGCGAACGATCCTGTGGTGGCGACGGCCAGGTGGACGGGCGAAGCGGGCGACGGCAACGTTCTGAACCCGGCCAACTGGTCCTGTGCGAACCGTGCCGGCAACGAGGTGACGGGCGTGCCGGGCGACCAGTCGGTGGTGACGATCGCGGGCAATGTGGATTTGCAGGTGCCGGCGGGAAGCACGTTCGCACCGGCGCAGGTGACGTTCGGCATGTGCAAGCTGACGGCGGACTGCGATTGGCGCGGACTCGACACGACGGCGCTCGCGGGCGACATCGACCTTGACGGCCACAAGCTGTATGTGTCGAAACTCGGCGGCACGGCGCGCATCTTCGACGTCGCCGGCTACGACTTCCTCTCGTATCTCAAGTCGACAGGACCGACGGATGGAACCAAGACCGCGGCGGGGAAGTCGCAGTGGATCAACACGAACTTCGTGCCGGCGTACAACGACCGCATCGAGATGGGCGTCAACTTCAACGAGATCAACGGCAACCACACGCTGTGGTGTGCCCGTACGGACCAGAACAACACGTTCACGGCGTTCATGCTGGGAAGTAGTTTCCGTTTCGACCACGTCAACAAGGGAACGACGCTTGGGCCGACGGTTGTTGCCAATAAAGACTACACGATCATTGCGGACGGTCAGTCGTGCGTGGTGACAATTAACGACATTTCGTATACGACGAAGATGGTCTCAGGCGGGGCCTACACGGTGGGTGGTCCGCTCACGATCTTCTACTCCTATTCGGGCGGTGGCAACGTCAACAGCTCGCCGGCGCATCCGGGCCGCTACAAGCTCTACTATCTGCGCGTCTACGGGGCGGACGGTACGCTCAAGCGCAACTTCGTGCCGGCGCGGCGCCGGTCGGACGGCAAGCTCGGCGTGGTCGACCGCGTGACGGGCGGTTTCTACATGAATGCAGGCGAGGGCGAGTTCGAGGCGGGTCCGCTGATCGAAGAAGGCGAGAACGTGGGCGTACCGGGCGAGCTGCACATGGACGTGCCGGAAGGCGAGACCTCGCAGAACGACACGGTCGCGCTCGACGGTTCGGCACGCTTCGTCAAGGAAGGTGCGGGCACGTTCGTTGCGAACAAGCAGTACCAGTCGTATTGGGGCGGTACGGTGGTGAAGGCCGGTACGATCACGACGCTCTTCAGCGGGTCGACCAGTTCGACCCACTCGTTCAAGTATGCCTACTATGGTTCGACGGGGAGTACGATCACCTTGGAAGAGGGCGGAACGCTGGACAACCAGGGCAACTACGATGCGGGCGTCTATCGTCTTGTGCTGGCGGGCGGTCGGCCGACCAACACGGGGTGCGACATGACGCAGACGAACTGGGGCGGCCTCGGCAACTTCGAGCTGCAGACGAACACCGTGTTCGCGACGGACTATCAGACCATCTTCAACTACGGCAGTTTCACGAACCGGTTGAACGGACAGACGTTCACGATCGACCTTGCGCAGCCAGGGGTGAATATCGCGTTGGGCGGTTATTTCGCGGATGGCGCGGTGCGGATCAAGCTGTCCAACGGCTATGTGAAAGCCGCCGCCCCCCTCTATATGGAAACGGCCGACTTCATTCTGGAAGGTGCGGCGCTGTGGGGCAGCTCGGAGATGGTCGTGCGCGACTACTGGGCGGGCGAATCGGCGCAGCCCTACCTCGGCGTGGTGAACATGTACGTGAACGGGCGTTTCACGCCGGCTTCGGACAAGTGGTATGGCTGCACGCTCAGGAACGGGGCGACGCTGGACCTCACGCACCAGACGGGCGAGTGGCCGGTGCGCTGTCCTTCGTCGATGGGTGTGGACACGGTGACCTTCGCCGACGGGGCGACGATCGCCGTCGAGCTCAAGGGCCGCAAGCTGCGTAACGGCGACCGCGTGGTGGTCTGGGGGGCGAAGCCCGAGGGCGTAACCTTTGTGCCCACATCGGGCACGCGCCGCGAGGGCTACCGGGTCGTGCCCCTGGCGGACGGACTCTACGTCTTCCGCGGCCTGACGGTCTTCCTCCGTTAAGCCGGAATGGCATTTCATTCCTTGTTCACGAATGAAATGCAAGTGGGAAAAGAAAGGACATGAGACAATGAAACGGTTTGTTCTTGTTGCGGCGATGGTACTGGTGTTACTGCCGGTCTCTGCTTCGAAGGTGACTCCCGAAATGGCCGTGGCGGTGGTGGCGGACTGGGGAAAGGACAACGCGCGCGTGTTCGGTACGAATGGAAAGGTACTTTCCGTTCGTCCCGAGCATGCAGTCGATGGGACTCTGTTGTGGTATGAGGTCGCGACAGCGGACGGCCGATGTGTTGTTACATCGCCGGACACGCGCATTGAGCCGGTGATCGCAGTCGTTGACGATTACGAAGGGGATATCCCCGTCGCTCATCCGCTTCGGACACTGTTGGCGGCAGACTTGCGGAAGCGGCTGGCGGTTCTGAATGCGGCCGAACCCTCGGCTCCACGGGCGAGTCTGACCTCAGTGGCGGTACAGTCCTCGGCCGCCTGCACATCGCTTCGTAATTCAGCAGAACGTGCCGCGCGTAAGTGGGGACGGGCGACTGGAACGGATGGAAGTGGAGCTCGGTTGCTGTCCAGTACGGGATTTAGTGGTGGGCATCCGCCGTTTGTAGCCAAATTTATCTACGAGTGGGGACAGAAAAAGCTCACCCATTGGAACCAGACGTCGCGGAATGGCGAACTCTGCTACAATTACTATACGCCCCACGGCTATCCGTGCGGTTGTGTGGCAACGGCTGGTGCGGCTCTGCTGCAGTATTATGGTATCACTACGGCACCGAAAAACGTGACGAGGACTTGCTCGGTCGATGGCGTGACGTTTACATTGACGACGAAAGGTGTAGATTACGATTGGTCGATTCTGCCAGGTTCGATTTCCAGTTCGACACCGTTGACGGACGCGCAACGTGAACTGCTGGGAAGGGTAGCGTATGATGTTGGCGTGTGTCTTGAGATGGAATACGGGCCGAGCGGGTCGGCTGCATCAAGTTACGATCTTGCTTACGTGTTGCGGAACGATTTCGGTTTCGCCGATGCCCGGTATGTGTATTCGATCACGGCGGCACATTATGAAAAACTGATCTATTCCCAGTTGCGCTGTGGGGCGCCGGTCGTATTGTCGATTTCGGGCGTCAATGAGCAAAATGAGTGGGTTGGCCATTCTGTTTTGGGCGTGGGCTATGGCGAGGATGCCGCTGGCGTACCCTATACGCGGGTGTTTATGGGTTGGGGGGGAATGTCGGATGCCTGGTATGCGTTGCCGGATGTGGAGGAATATACAGTTCTGGACAGCGTGGTCACGATGATCGGAACCAGTACCTCGACGATGTCGGTTTATGGACGTGTCACGACAGATGAGGGGTTCGGCGCCGCACAGGAACGGCTTACGGCGGCGTATTATTCGTTGACAACAGGCGCTTTCGGACACTGGGGAACACGTGTTTCCCCGAACATTTCCTCGCGGACCGTGACTTACGGCAAACAATCCTGCACATTTACTGTCGGTTCTGCGGCGACTTCTAGCGCTGTTTCGTACAACGCGGCCAGCCTCGCGGAGGCCCTGCCGGGGGCCGTCGACTTTACCGGAGTGTCGGCGGAATCTGCGCTGAGGATGTACTCGTCGCCGACTGAGGCGCAGGAGGTGGCATTGCGAGACGGCAAGTTGTTGTTCGTGCTGAGCGGTGCGGATTGGTGTGGCTTTTGTTCGATCGTGAAGAACTATCTGAAGAGCCTCGGAACGGGCTTCACCGATCACTATGTTCTCTACTATTGCAATATCGATTGCGACAATGCGGGGATGGCGAACGGGTCGCCTTCGTACGGGGTCTTCGATCCACGTGTATTCAAACTCGAAAACCGTTGGAATGCGACCAACGGCCGTCTCGCTTACGAGAGTGGGGGTGTCGAGGAAAAAGTCCAGGGCGTACTTGATGAAGCTTGGTCGGCATGGACCGCCGAGAACCGTGCGGTTGCCGCTGTCCGCATCGACGGTGCAGACGTTGTCGGCGAGCCGACCTCATTCACGATGACGGTGACCCACGCCGATGGGGTCACTCGAGAGCTTCGTGATGGACTTGTCTTTGCCCGCACGTCTGGTTCGGCGGCGGCGTTTTCGGGTATGACATTGCAGCCAGTCAATGGGGCCAGCGGGAATGTGACCTTCACCGCCAGTCGCTTTTATTGGGGGGCGGAACGCACGGCGGCAAAAACGGTCGAAGTGGTCCTCCCTCTAGAAATTCATCCTGTGACATTGGCAACGGGCAAGTCCGGCGAGGCGTATTCGCAAACGTTTTCGGTACAAGGTGGAAAAGGACCGTATTCGTGGGCGGTCTTCCGCGAGATGGATTATTCCGAATCGCGGCGGGATTCTGAATGGATTGAAAGCGGCGATGCGAAGGGATGGCAATACGACGATAGATGCTGGGAACTCGAGCTGCCCTTTGAATTCAAATTCTACAACAAAGGGTATAGGAAGGCCTTTGTCAATTCGAATGGTACAATCACCTTTGACAGTTCGTTCAGCGGATATAGCGAAAGTGTTTCGACGCTGAAGTCCAAAACGATGATTGCCGCGCTGTGGACTGATTTGACGACGGGAACAGGCGACATCTTTGTCGATTCTTCGTCAAATGCCGTGACCATTCGTTGGCAAGGCTCGTATTGGAGTGGCGGTGAGGTGAATTTCGCCGTCACGCTGACAAAGGACGGTCAAATTGAAATACGCTATGGCCGAGGGAATACGAGAGGCGGGGTGATTGGTATTTCCGCTGGAGATGGTGAGCATTGTCTGGTCTCCCCATTCAGTCAGTACGGTAGTATGAACAATGCTGGCACGCTGGTGTTTACGACTTTTTCGCTGCCGTCTGGTTTGGAATTCCAGCCGGACGGCCGGATCGTCGGAACACCCGAACAGTCTGGTATCTACAATATGAAAGTTCGTGCGACCGATTCAAACGGGATGTCCAAGTCGATGGAATACGAACTGGAGGTGCTGGCGAAGATTGAATTCAGGGTTGGCGACCATGTGACTCGCACGGGTGGTGGTGCGCTTGTGCAATACGTCCATGATGGCGAGGCGGCGGTCGCACCGACGCTGGAAATGGACAATGGTTGGCGCTTCTACGGCTGGGACCGCGAGTTTTCAGCCGTTTCGGGATGCCTTGTCGTCACGGCCATTTGTTCCGATATGCCGATGAGTTTTGTCGATTTCGATCTTGGCGACCACGGCGTAGGCGTTCTGGACGGCGTGTTGCATCTGGCCGTGACCAATGGACAGGCGGCGACAGCTCCTGTGTTGGTGGCAGAGACGGGCTATCGGCATGTCGGTTGGTCGGCGGACATTGGCAGCGTTCAGAGTAATATGACTGTGCACGCGGTTTATCAGCCCTTGAAGCTCGGGGAGGTGTTCGAGGCAGAGTGGGGTGGATACACCTGGTCGGTGACTAATGTCAGCACAGGCGTGGCGGGAATCCTCGGCGCCATGCCGAAACTTGCCGGGACGGTGGTGATTCCGTCATACCTTCAGGGTGTTTTGATCAAAGAAATCGAAGAGTCGGCCTTCAGGGGAAATGACACTCTGGTTGAGGTGACGATTCCGGATTCGGTCACTACCGTTGGTAGGTATGCTTTCGCCCAATGTTCGGCGCTTCAAAAGGCACGGGTGCTTGGCGGGAGCATCGGATTTTATGCGTTTTACTCTTGCGCACATCTTGGAGAAGCTTTCGTCGGAACCGGGGTTTCGTGGCTGGCGTATCGTTCTGTCTCCTCCTGTCCGGCACTCAGTAATGTGGTCTTTGCGGCTCAGACCACCGGTGTGACGCTGCAGGCGCCTTTCTATGGTGACACTGCACTGCGGCAGCTGCATCTTCCTGCGAAGGTGAGCCTTTCTCAGGGGAATCCGTTTGCGTACTGCGAGGCTTTGACCAATGCCACAATAGATGCCGGAGGGGAATATCGTATCGTCGACAACGTCATCCTTTCTACGGACGGGACACGTATGTTTGGTGCGTTAGCTGGTGTCAAGGTGTTGCAGGTCCCCGATACCGTCACGACAATCACCTATCGGGCCACAGAAGGTTGTTCCCTTCTAGAGGAATTGATCCTGCCGGACTCGGTGACATCGTTGACTTCGCAGTCGATCTATTGTTGCGACAATCTCAAGACGATTAAATTCGGCTCGGGGTTCCAATCCTATACGGGGCATCTTGTCTATGGATGTCCTAACTTGACGGGTGTGTATTTCAAGGGTAATGCGCCGACTGTCCAGCTTGAAACCTTTTATGAGAATACGACCGAATCATTGGTTACGTACGTGCAGCCGGGAACGACAGGCTGGAATGACGGGCAAAGCGGGTTGCCGGACCTATGGCCTCAGACGGGGGCCTACCGGCGGCCGATCCTCTATGTGCCGCCGGAAATCGTGACCGAGGTCTTGCCCCGCGGGGTTGTCGGTCATGCTTATCGCGTTGTTCTTCAGGCGGCTGGCGGGACCTCGCCTTACATATGGACATATGGGGGCGGTCAATATGAAGAAAAGGAAGGCACAGGGCAGTTCCGTGAAGTTGGTTCTGCCATGGGATGGTCGGGAGACGACAATTGTTGGACAGTACCGCTACCGTTTGAATTCCCGTTCTATGGTGTCGGTTATCAAACGGCGTATGTTTGTTCAAACGGTACGATATCCTTCGGTACGCCGTTCAACAGTTACTCGAAAAGTGTCGACACCTTGAAAAACAAGGTGCTGATTGCCGTGTTCTGGGATGATCTTACCACGGAGAATGGCGATATCTATGTCGAGTCCTCATCCGAGGCCGTGACCATCCGCTGGAAGGGAATGACCTATTCTTTCGGTCGTATGGTCAACTTTTCGGCTACGTTGAAGAAGACCGGGGAAATCGTCCTCGACTATAGCGGTAACGAGCAGGGGGGATTGATCGGAATTTCGGCCGGCAATGGGAAGGACTATCTGGTGTCCAGCCGGAACAAGCCTGAAAGTGCGGGGAGTGCTTGGTCCGTGGCATTTGAGAATCTGGGTCTGCCGGAAGGGGTGAGTCTGTCGGAGGACGGGGTTTTATCGGGTACGCCTGTTTCCGTCGGCGAGTCTGCGTTCGACCTTGTCGTGAGAGGTGGTACGCAAGGCGGTTCTTCAAAAAGGCATTTTGTCCTGGAGATCGGGCCTGCAGCTGTGGCGGCGGATCCAGATTCGACATTCTGGCAGAAATATCCTGACATTCTCGCTGCAGCCGGCGGAAACGTGGAGGAGGCGAAAATGCGGCCGTCGCCAGGCAAGGACGGTCAGGGCAAGTTCAAGACAAATGGCGAGCCGGTACTCGTGTGGGAGGATTTCGTCGCTGGCACCGATCCGAAGTCCGATGAACAGCTACGAGTCGTCATTGAAATGGTCGGTGGTGATCCGGTGGTCACATGGATGCCTGCGCTGAACGGGAAGGGCGTTAAGACGGGGGTGAGAACATATACGGTCCTTGGCGCGAAACAACTCGAGGGTACATGGACCCCTGTTGCCACTGGCAAGGAATCTGAATACAACTTTTTCAAGGTCCGAGTTGAAATGCCCTGACCAGGAGAGATGACTCGAACAGAAACGCGATCCGTCATTCAGGGAACGGCCAAAATTTCAAATTGGTCAACTTTGGCAAAAAAACGCACGGATTACAAATCCCTAATTCTTCGCGCAAGTAGGCCGTAGGTTGCGGCCCTTGCCGGGCGGGCTGGGACGGCGGCGAGCCGTCCCGGCCCGTTTAGAGTATTTTGACTTTTTTCGACGATTCCGCTTGACTTTTCGCA
>JAZUGW010000353.1:0-2424 GCA_045641465.1 Kiritimatiellia bacterium
TTTCGCAGCACCACAAGGAATTTGCGGATGCCGTTCGCGGCGGAAGGCGTCCGTTCTCGGACTACGACCATTCCGTGCCGCTGACCGAAATGGTCGTGCTCGGCTGCATTTCGCAGCGCGTGCCGGGACGCCTCGACTGGAATCAGGCGACAGGTCGTTTCACGAACTCCGAGGCGGCAAACGCCTTGCTGAAGCCGTATGTGCGTCCGGCCTGGTCGATCGGTTGAGGAACCTTGGAGGCGCAGTGCGTAAAAGCGAATTTACCCCTTGCGCAGAGGGCGTAAATTTGCTACAATATAGCTTCAATTTTTTGGAAAGGCCAGAGAGACATGAAAGAAGGAATCCATCCCCAGTACGTCGACGCCACGATCACGTGCGCGTGCGGCAACGTCATTCATACCCGCTCCACGAAGCCGGAGATGCAGGTGAATACCTGCTCTGCGTGCCATCCGTATTTCACGGGTCAGAAGACGATGGTCGATACGGAAGGCCGTGTTGACATGTTCAAGAAGCGCTACGCGAAGTTCGCGAAGTAAGCTTGGACTGTTTGACGGTTGAAGAGTTGAGAAGTTTCTGGATTGATGCCAGGAGCTTTTCAACTTTTCGTTTTATCTGATTCACATGGTCGAAAAGAGCCAGATCAAGTCAGTACTCGATCGTCTCACGCAGGTTGAAGCCGACATGGGCGATCCTGCCGTGTTGGCGGATGCCAAGCGTTATCGTGAGACGGTGCGCGAACACACGGCCCTGCGCAAGCTGGAGGCGGCGGCGAAGCGCTACTTCAAGATCCTCGACGATCTCGAGGGAAACGAGACGCTGGTGGAAGACCCCGATTTCGCGGAAGAGGCGAAGGCGGAGATCGCGCGTTTGAAAGACGAGATCCCCGCGGCCGAGCGTGCCGTGCTGGCGGGGCTTCTGCCGCCGGATCCGCTTGAAGGGCGTGCGGCGGTCTTTGAAGTGCGGGCGGGTACAGGCGGCGACGAGGCGGCGCTCTTTGCGGGCGATCTCTTCCGCATGTATACGCGCTACTGCGAGGCGAAGGGCTGGAAGGTGCACGTGATGAGTTCGTCGCCGACCTCGCTGGACGGCTACAAGGAAGTGCTTTTCACGGTCGAGGGCGAGGGCGCGTATGGCCAGTTCCGCTTCGAGTCGGGCGGACACCGCGTGCAGCGCGTTCCCGTGACGGAGACGCAGGGACGCATCCACACGTCCGCTGCGACGGTCGTCGTGTTCCCCGAGGCCGATGAGACGGACGACGACTTCGAGATTCCCGAGAAGGATCTGCGCATCGACATCTTCTGCGCGGGCGGTCATGGTGGTCAGGGCGTGAATACGACGTATTCGGCCATTCGGATGACGCATCTGCCGACGGGGCTTGTGGCGCAGTGCCAGGACGAACGCAGCCAGCAGCGCAACAAGGAGAAATGCCTGGCCACGTTGAAGGCGCGCATTCTCGACCAGAAACGGCGCGAAGAAGAGGCGAAGGCGGGCGCGTCGCGTTTGTCGCTGCGCGGGAGCGGCGATCGCTCGGAACGTATTCGCACGTACAATTTTCCTCAGAACCGGTTGACGGATCACCGCGTGGATCTCACGCTCTATTCGCTCGACCGAATTGTCGAAGGCGAAATGGAGCCGGTGCTGTCGGCTCTACGCGAGAAGGATCTTTCCGATCGCATCGCCTCGGCGTTGAATAAATAAAAATGGCAACAGAACTCGTTCAGGTAAAGGGTGGCGCGCGCGGATTCTTCGCGCGCGCCGCGTGGTCTTTTGAAGCCGGCCGTCAGTGGGCCCTCGTGGGGGACGACGGGGTGGCGAAATCGCGCCTCTGTGCGCTCGTCGCGGGGGTTCTGCCGATGACGCAGGGACTTTCCGTGACGTGGGATGAAACGGTCGAGGACCGCGTTCAGCTCGTCTCGTTCGCGCAGCAGCGCGCGGCGGCGGCGAAAGGGGGATTCCGCCAGGCGCGCTACTATTCGATCGAGGACGAGGCGGGTCCGGGCGAGACGGTGGAAGAGTTCCTTTCCTTCGAACGCATCTATGACGTGAACCCCTTCGAAGTGGGGCGGCCGTTGCGTGCGGAGCGCGCCGCGTACAAGCGTGCGTTCAAAGAGGTGATGCCTCTGCTGAACATGCACGAGCTGCTGGACCGCGATTTTCTGGCGTTGTCGAACGGCGAGACGCGGCGGACGCTTTTGGCGCGCGCGCTGCTGGCGAGTCCGCAGCTGCTGGTGCTCGACGATCCGTGTGCCGGACTTGATCCCGCGCGGCGGGCGCAGGTGAAGGACATTTGCACGGCGCTTGCGGCTCGGGGCCTGTCCCTGCTGATCGCCGTACGGCACGAGGACGAGATCCCAGCGTGCGTGACGGACGTGATGACGCTGGACAAGGGGCGTGCGCCGTCTTTCCGCGCGGCGGAACCTGTTC
>JAZUGW010000354.1:0-21995 GCA_045641465.1 Kiritimatiellia bacterium
GATGATGAGCACGATCTTCGCGGAGGCGATTCCCGTGCTGGAAGCGGCCGTGAAGGACCTGCGTGCGGTTCAGGTGCCGGCGGAGATCGAAGCCGACCGTGTGAAACAGCTTGCGGAGGCGGAAAAGACGCTCAAGTGGGCCAAGGAAAACCAGGCGAAGCGTGCGAGCGCCGAAGCGCAGGCCGAGACCGCGCGGCTCGTCAAGCAGGCCCAGGAGCGCAAGGTGCGCGTCGAGGCGAAGAAGGCGCGCAAGGCGAAGCTCAAGAAAGAACTGCTGCAGCCCGCGCTCGCGCCGAAGATCGCGGCGTTCAATAAGATCGCCGAGGTGGGCGACCAGGCCTACAACAATGCGAAGGCCGAAGGCGTGCCGGAAAAGGAAGCCGACGCCGAGGCGCGGGCCGTGGTGAGCAAGGAATTCCCGGCTCTGCTGCCGGCGGTCGAAGAGACGCTCAAGAAACTCCACGCGATCGAGAACGTCGAAGAGCTCAAGGACGACGTCGCCAAGGAAATCAAGAGCGCTGAAAAGTCGCTCAAGTACATGCAGGACCAGATCAAGGCGGTCACGGACGAAAAGACGGCGAAAGACATCGCCACGCGCCGTGCAAACGCCGCCAAGCGCAAGACCGTCAAGAAGCCGTGATTTTCGCAGACGGAAAACTGAATGAAGAGAGGAAGACGAGAATGAAGAAGATTCTGATTTGGGCGTGTGTTATGGGAGGCGTTGCCTCGGGTGCGTTTGTTCCGGCGCCGTATGGCAATGTGACGTTGAAGGGTCCGATGGGGACGCGACTGGAGACGATGCTCAAGCATCATGTGCTTGCGACGGATACCGAGTACATCACGGCGCCGTTCCTTGAGAAGACGGAGCGGCGCGGCTGGTGGCAGACGGAGTTCTGGGGCAAGTACATGCACTCCGCGATGCCGTTCTGGACGTATACGAAGTCCGCCGAACTGCGGGCGAAGATCGATGCGGGATTGACGAACATCCTCAAGAGCCAGGAACCATGCGGCTACATCGGCAACTATCCCGACGACGTCCGTTGCGGCGAAGGGTGGGACGTGTGGGGCATGAAGTACACGATCCTCGGTCTCCTACACTATTACGACGGCGATCCGGCGAGCGAGAACGGACAGAAGGCGCTCGCGGCGGCGAAGCGTCTGTGCGACTACGTCATCCAGCAGCTGGGGCCGGACGGCGCACGCGGGAAGCGGCTCTACCAGACGGGCAACCGGAGAGGGTTTGCAAGTTCGTCCATCCTCGAGCCGGTCGTGTGGCTCTACAAGCGCACGCAGGAGAAGAAGTATCTCGACTTCGCATCGTATCTGGTGGAAGACATGACGAAGGCGGAGGATGGTCCGCGGCTACTGGATCTGGCGCTCAAGGGTATCTCGGTGGCGGACCGGAACGGCTACGGCAACAAGGCGGATGCGAACGGCCACTACTCGGGCAAGAACAACCGCTGGAAGGCCTACGAGATGATGAGCTGCTATCAGGGATTCCTCGAGTACTACGAGGTGACCGGACGCAAGGATCTGCTCGACGCGGCGGTGGCGTCGTGCGACCAGATCATCCGCGACGAGATCAACATCGCAGGCGGCAGTGCGTCGAGCGAGGCCTGGTTCTACGGCGCGGCACGCCAGCATCTGCCGTACACGCGTTTGCAGGAGACGTGTGTCGTCACCACGTGGATGCGCTTTGTGGAGAAGTTGCTCGCGATCACCGGCGACCCGAAGTACGCGGACGAACTTGAAAAGGCGTTCTACAACATCTATCTCGCGTCGCTCAATCGCGCGGGTGACGAGTTCGCGGCCTACACGCCGCTCAACGGGTATCGGTATCGCGGCCATCATCATTGCTTCATGCACACGAACTGCTGCAATGCGAATGGTCCGCGCGGCTTCCTCGCGTTCATCCGTACGCTCTTCGGCACGGACGGCGAGAAGGTCGTGATGAACTTCTACGCGAGCGGCAAGCAGAAAGTCCACCTCGCGAAGGCGAACAAGGACGTCATCTTCGAAAGCTATGCGGCCTATCCGTGTACGGGGATGGTCCGGCTCACGAACCATACGGTCGAGAAGGGTCCGTTCACGCTCGCCCTGCGCATTCCGGCCTGGAGCGAAAAGACGTCCATCAAAGTCAACGGCCAGACGATCAAGTCGGTCAAGCCGGGCAGCTATTGCGAAATCGCGCGCGAATGGACCATCGGCGACATCGTCGACATCAACTTCGACATGAAGCTTCAGGTGCATCAGCTCGATCATTTCGTCGCGTTTTCGCGCGGTCCGATCGCGCTCGCGCGCGACACGCGCTTCAATGACGGTCCGATCGACGAGGTGTTCCGTCGGGATTGCCTGAGGATGGGCATGGGCGGACGTTTCCTGCCGGTGCGTTCGCCGAGCGAAGACATCTGGATGAGTTTCTCGGCTCCCTTGCCGGTGGGTTCGCACCACGAAAATCCCGAAGGCAACAATTGGCCGCAGATCCATTTCTGCGACTACGCCTCCGCCGCCAACCTCTGGGAACCGTCCAACGCCTGCCGCGTGTGGTTCCCGGTCGAATGGACCCCCGACGAACGCTAATGAATGAATTGTCCAGTCATGCCGCGGCTCTTTCTGCGTGCAGACGGGGGGATTTTATGATAAAATGGAGGCATGAATAAAATCTTCTATTGGTGCATGATTGGGGTCTGCTGTACGTTGGGCGCGTTTGCGCAGGGCGACGTGCAGGGCGCGGGCCGTCCCGTTTCGGGGACGGGCGAAAGGACAAAGGCTCTCGAGACGTTCGATCTCTCGGGGGCTTCGTGCGGACTCGGAAAACGTCCGCAGAAGAATCGGTCGTTGTTGGGCAATCCGCTGCGCCTGGGCGACAAGACTTATTCGCGCGGCGTCGGAACGCATGCCGAGAGTTTGATGTACTTCAAGGCGAACGGCAGGGTCCGTGCATTTGACGCACTCGTGGGCATCGACCGCGAAGCGCAGGAGTACCCGGCGAGCTGGTGTACGCGCAAGAACTGGGGGTGTGTGTCGTTCCGTGTCTATGCGGACGACCGAGTCGTCGCGGACAGCGGCGTGCTTCGGGAACGCGATGCGCCGAAGCGGTTGCATGCCAACCTCGCAGGCGCGAAAAACATCGTCCTCGAATGTACGGACGGCGGACACTGGGCCGGCTACATGATGGGACACGGCGACTGGGTGGATGCGTACTTCACGCTCGGCGAGGGTGCGGTGATCGAACCGGACAACACGCGGTACGCGAAGGAACAGCTCGGCATTCTCACGCCCCCGACACCGGCCGAACCGCGAATCAACGGCGCCGACGTGTGGGGCGTGCGGCCCGGACACCCGATCATCTACCGCGTGCCCGTCTCGGGTGAACGTCCGCTCACGCTGACCGCGAAGGGTGTTCCCGCCGGTGCGACATTTGACGCGGTGAAGGGCATTCTCGGGGGCGCCGTGGCGAAACCGGGCGACTACCCGATTGTCGTGACCGCCGTGAATGCGAAGGGCACGGCCACCCGTACGATCACGCTCAAGGTTGGCGAGAAGATCTGCCTCACGCCGCCGATGGGCTGGAACCATTGGAACATCTGGACGGGGAGCGTGAGCGACGAGAAGATCCGCGCGGCCGCACAGGCGATGCACACAAGCGGACTCGGCGACCATGGGTGGAGCTATGTGAACATCGACGACTGGTGGCAGGTCAATCCCAAGGCGGGTGCAAGCGATCCGTCCGTGGATGGTCCCGAGCGTCTGCCGGATGGAACCATCAACCCCAACCGCCGGTTCCCCGACATGAAGGCCCTGGCGGACTACATCCATTCCTTCGGTTTCAAGGCGGGCCTCTATTCGTCGCCCGGACCCTACACCTGCGGCGGTTGCACGGGCAGCTACCGGCATGAGCTGCAAGACGTGCAGACCTGGGCGAAGTGGGGATTCGACTATGTGAAATACGATTGGTGCAGCTACGGAAAGATCTTTTCCGCTGCCACGAAGGGACGCAAGCCGACCGTTGACGACTATGCGAAACCGTACCGTCTCCTGTCGGATGCGATTCGGCAGCAGAACCGCGACATCGTGCACGCCTTCTGCCAGTATGGCATGGGCAACGTGCAGACCTGGGGCGAGGCGGCCGGTGCGAACGTCTGGCGCAGCTGGGGCGATCTGAAGGATAGCTGGACCTGTCTGATCAAGGCGACGGAAAGCTACGCCGATGCGTACAAGTACACGAAGCCCGGCTTCTGGTGCGACCCCGACATGATGGTGCTCGGCGTGCTCTCGACGGCGAATCGTCGGCATGCCTCCTATCTGACGCCCAACGAGCAGTACACGCACATGTCGCTGTGGTGCCTGCTCAACGCACCGCTTCTGCTGGGGAACGACCTCACGGAACTCGACGACTTCACGAAGTCGTTGCTCGTGAACGACGAGATTCTGGCGGTGAACCAGGATCCGCTCGGACGCCAGGCGGGCCGCGTTTTCCACGATCGGGCGACCGACATCTGGTCGCGTCCGATGGCGAACGGCGATACCGTCTGCGGCATCGTCAACCGCTTCCCGTTCACACGTCAGGTCTATCTGCGCTGGTCGTTCTCGGGTCTCGCCGGAACCTACCAGGTGCGTGACCTCTGGCGCCAGAAGGATGTCGGTGCGTTCAAGGACGGCTGGCGGGTCAACGTGCCCGCGCATGCGACGATCGTCGTGCGTCTGCGCAAGTGCCCTTGACTTTCGAACAACACATTTTCCATCAAACAGAGGAAATCGAACGATGAAAAAAACTGCATCTCTTCTCACTTTGGTTGTCGTGTGTGCGGTCTCGGTTGCCGGTGCGGCCGAGTCTCCGCTCGCGATGTATTTCAAAGGTCTGCCTGCGGGCATGGACCCCGGGACGATTTCGCGTCGTGTGACGGATCAGTTCCTGTCGTCGCGGCCGGAGAACTACCGTCCCAAAGGCTATCACGGCAATGAGGGTTACGGCTGGAATCGCGCGGTGCAGTACTCGGTCGTGTCGCTGTGGTTGAACGCGATTTCGTGTGCGCGGCTGGTGGGCGACAAGGCGCGCGAGGCGCAGCTGGTGAAGATGTTCGACGACTTCCTGCCGGGACGCCCCAAGAACCGCTGTTGTTCGCGTCCCTACCATGTGGACGACACGATCTTCGGTGCGCTGCCGCTTGAGATCTATCTCGGCAACAAGGACAAGCGTTGTCTCGAGATGGGCCTCTTCTATGCGGACACGCAGTGGACGCCGCCCTGTGAAGGCACGCTCAAGGAACGCCACATGCCGAAGAAGGAGGTGCAGGATGCGTTCTGGGCGAAGGGCTACACGCCGCAGACGCGCCTGTGGATCGACGACATGTACATGATCACGGTGTTGCAGAGCCAGGCGTATCGCGCGACTGGCGACCGCAAGTACATCGATCGCGCCGCGCGTGAAATGTGCCTCTATCTCGACGAGCTGCAGCTTAAGGACGGCGAGGCGAAGGGGCTCTTCTACCACGCGCCTGACGTGAAGTACGTGTGGGGACGCGGCGACGGCTGGATGGCGGCCGGCATGGCGCTTGTCCTCGACCGGCTGCCGGCGGACAGCCCCTATCGTACGCGCATCCTCGCGGGCTACTACCTGATGATGCGCACGCTGCTCAAGTTCCAGCGTCCGGACGGACTCTGGTGCCAGTTGATCGACCGTCCCGAGGATGTTCGCAATTGGGCCGAAACCTCGTCCTCGGCGATGTTCGCCTACGCGTTTCTCGTCGGCGTCGAACGCGGCTGGTTGAACGCCGAGACGTACGGACCGGCGGCCCGCAAGGCCTGGCTGGCGCTCTGCAATCGGCTGGACACGTTCGGCAATATCTCGGACGTCTGTGTGGGGACGGGCAAGAAGGACGATCTGCAGTACTACTTCGACCGTCCGCGCGTGAACGGCGATTCGCATGGTCAGGCGCCGATGCTGTGGATCTCGTCCGTCCTGCTTGAAGCGGGCGCGGGCAAGGTCGAGGGCTTGCATACACCGGCGACGTCGAAGTTTTTCGAAAAGCGCGTGGACCCCGTTTCGGGCGTTGTCTCGTACGCGCTGACCGGCGGCCTCGAGAAGAGCTGCCAGTCGCTTTACTTCACGACGAAGTCGATGACGGACGACGGACGCTTTCTGCTCTTCGACGTTTCGCCGAACGAAAAGGGCAAGTTGAAGGGCGGACGCAGCCGCGCGTTGATTGACTTTGCAACGGATACATGGACGGATCTGCCGGCCGTTTCGGGAGGAACGCCCTATGTCGAGATTTCGCAGAACTACGTAGTCTATGGCAACAAGGATGGATTCTTCCGTCTTGACTTCGCCAATCCGAAAAAGCCGGTCAAGCTCTGTGATGTGCCGCCGGCGTTGCTCAAGCAGGGCCGTATCAACTACTTGTATACGCATCTCACCTTGAGCAAGGATCGTTCTGCAGCATTCTTGGACTGCGGCCTCACCTCGCCCGAGGGGAAGCGCCTCTATGTACAGGGAATGCTCAACCTCAAGACCGGCGCCTACACGAGCTGGGGCAAGACGGATTTCTTCGCCAATCACGGACAGATCAATCCGGCGCGTGACGATCTGGCGATGTGCGCGTGGGAAGAATGCTGGAAGGACGCGGGCCTTGCCTATCGCAAGCAGACGGGCTGGTATCCGCGCATGTGGCTTGTCTACCCGGATGGTTCGCGGACGATGGTGCCCGCACGCGCGAAAAACACGGCCTCGCACGAAATCTGGGATGAAGACGGAACGGGTTTCAGCTGGTGCGGCGGCGGTGTCTACCACCACGATCTCGCGACGGGCAAGCAGGAGTGCTGGTGCCCTGATCCAAAGGCGCGCCACAATCGCGTGTCGGCGAACGGCAAGTATGTCGTCTACGATGTGGCGCCGGGGGCCTGGTGGCGCGGGTGCCCGTGGTGCGTGCGATTCTACAATCGCGAGACGAAGCGTACAGTCGATGTCTACTCGACGCGTCCGGCGCTGATGCCGCGCGAGAATGAAAGCAAGCGTCATCCCGATCCGCATCCGCATTTCGTCTGCCACGAGAAGTATGTCATCTCCACGGCGAACAACGCGCGCGGGAACATGGAGCTCTTCGTGACGCCGGTGGACCAGTTGATCGCCCGTACGACGATGTCCACGCCGAAGGACGGCAAGCTCGTGCGTGTGACGAATCCGCTTGCGGTTCCGCGAGAGGCCGAGACGGTGGCGGTGAAGTGGAAGGAACTCGGTCTTGAGCCGGGCAACACGGCTGTGCGCGTGTGGGATGTCGCCGCGAATGTGCCGGTTGCGTGGCAGGATACGGGGCGTGAAGGCAACTTGATCTTCTCTACGGCGCTCGCGCCGAATGAGACGCGCGTGTTCCGCATCCTCGCCGATGCGACGCTGCCGCAGGCCGACCTCTCGATCGTCTGCTGGAGCCAGTATCTGCCTGAACGCATGGACGACTTTGCGTGGGAGAACGACAAGTTCGGCGCACGGGCATACGGACCCATCATCATGCAGCCGGCCCCGAAGGGCCAGAAGCTCGTCTCGAGTGGTGTGGACATCATCAACAAATGCGTGTCGTATCCCGTACTGCATCGCTGGTTCGTGGAACGTACGGGCGAGGGCTCGTATCACAAAGACCATGGCGAGGGCATGGACAACTACAAGGTGGGGCCGAGCCGCGGTTGCGGCGGTCTGGGTGCCTTGGGTGCCGACGGGAAGTGGGCGACCTCCATCAACTGGGCGAAGTCGAAGACGATTATGAACGGTCCGGTTCGGACGGTGTTTGAACTGACCTACCCGGCCTGGGGCGGGTTCGGCGAGGAAACGCGCCGTGTGACGCTGGATCGCGGCCAGCACTTCGCCCGTTTCGAGACGCGTTTCAAAGGCAAGGCCCCGACGGGCGTGAAGGTGGGTCCGGGCCTCGACTGTGCGAAGGCGCGTCAGCACGACGGGAAGATCACGCGTGATCTTGCGGCGGGTTGGATCGCGAACTTCGAACCGAACGGTGTCGACGGCAAGTACACGGGTTCGATCGCGACGGCCGTGCTGCTGGCGCCGTCGTGCGGGGCGGCGACCACGGCAACGGACGCTCTGGGCTGCGAGTATCTCTTCCCGTCCAAGGCGGGAACCTCGTTCACCTATTGGTCCGGCGCCGCCTGGACCGGTGCGCACAAGATCCGGAACGAGGCGCAGTGGAAGGCGTACGTGAAGGATTTCGCGGCCGCACTTCGCGCCCCGGTCAAAGTCGAGATCGCCGACTGATTGAGAACTCGGTCAGACCCTCGCTTGAGGGCTCATACGCCACGCGCTGTCGTGGCGTATTTTCATTTCATTTTGTCTGTAAGATGAGCGTTCCGAGTCCCGAATAAGGCACGGAAGGGGAGATTGTCTGCGGGATGATCTGAGAGTGAAATGAAAGTTAACTTGAAATTTGGAAAGCTTTTTAAAAATATCGTACGTGCGCTCGTTTGGGTGTGCGTGGTCGGCGGCATTGTGGGAGGCCTTGCAGCCGCTTGGGTGGCGCGAAAGGTCGACTGGCGGACGGAACCGGCGGCGGAGGTCTATCCGGGCGGAACGGTTCTCTGCGATGCGGCGGGCGAGGTCATGCGCGTCTCGCTTGGTCCGGGCGATGTGGACTGTCGGCCGTCCTATCAGGCGGAACCGAACGACTGGGTGGTCAAGGCGCTGGTGGCTTCGGAAGACGGCCACTTCTGGTCGCATTACGGGGTGCGTCCGTTGAGCGTTTTGCGGGCCGCCGTACAGAATACCGTCGCGCGTCGGCGCGTATCCGGGGCCTCGACGATTACGATGCAGGCGGTCCGCCTCATCAAACCCCACCCGAAGACCTACAAGCAGAAATTCATCGAGGCCGTCTGGGCGGTCAAGATGGAATGTCAGCGGGACAAGAAGTGGATTCTTTCGCAATATCTGAACCGGGCGCCGTTCGGGTCGAACTTCATCGGCATCGAGGCGGCGGCGAACGGCTGGTTTGGCAAGAGCGCCAAAAATCTGGGACCAGGCGAAGCGGCGATGCTGGCCGGCATGGTCCAGGCGCCGAGCCGATTCCGTCCCGACCGCTGGCTGGATCGTGCACTGAAGCGGCGAACCTATGTGTTGGAACGAATGGAGAAGCTCGGCTACCTCACGCACGAGCAGAAGACGGCCGCTGCGACGGTGCGTCCCGTCATCTGCCGTGCGCCGCGTCCTTTCCGAGCGCCCTACTACAGCGATTGGGCGCTGCGACAGGTGTCGGATGTTTCGCGCGTGGGGGCGGCCCCCTTGCGGACGACGCTGGACCCCGACATCCAGGCGCTGGCCGAACGGGCGATTGCTGAATCCACAAAGCAGGGCGGCTGGTCGTCGGCCGTTGTGGTGATGCGCGTCGATTCGGGAAGCGTCCTCGCCCTCGCCTGCAGTGGCAACTACTTCGATACGGTCAATGGACAGGTCAACACGGCGCTCGCACCTCGACCGGCGGGCTCGACGTTGAAACCTTTCCTCACGGCGCAGGCCCTTGATGCCGGACTCGTTACGCCCGAAGAACGTCTGGCGGACTTGCCGCAATCCTACCGGGGCTATTCACCGTCGAATTTTGACAATTCGTATCGCGGTCTCGTCACGGCGCGCGATGCGCTCGTCTTGTCGCTCAACATTCCCTTTGTCCAATTGCTTCGGCGGTTGGGCGTGTCGCGCTTTGGTACGACGTTGCGTTCGCTGGGTCTTGCCCACATGACCGCGCCGGACGAGTCGTTCGGCCTCGGCATGGCGATCGGCAATGTGGAAACGACACTCGTTGAACTCGTGGGGGCCTACGGTACGTTGGCGCGAGGCGGCGTCTATCTCGAACCGCGGGCCTTTGCGCGCTCGCAGCCTGCCTCGGGCGGCGAGCAGGGACCGCGTCTTTTTTCGGAGGGTGCGTGCTGGCTGGTGTCGGACATCCTCTCGGGCGATGAACGCAGTGCCGCGGCATTGGGACATGTCGCGGATGTCAAGGCGCCGAAGTTCGCGTGGAAGACGGGAACGAGCGCAGCCTATCGCGATGCGTGGACGGTGGCGTGGAATCCGGAATACGTGGTGGGCGTGTGGTGTGGACACAAGTCCGGCGGGTTCGGAGATACGACGCTTGTCGGAGCCAAGGCGGCCGCGCCCATTGCGTGGAAGATCGCACGTGGCCTTTATCCGCAGAATACGGGGCCCTGGTTCATCGAACCGGAAGGCATCCAGCGTCGGACCATTTGCTCGGTCAGTGGTTTGCCCGCGAATCCAGATTGCCCGCAGACGGAAGAAGGACTCGCGCTGGCGGGTCGTAGCGCGACGAAACTCTGCAGCATCCATCGGCGGGATGCCGAGGGTCGTCTCGTCACCTGCAACGACGCCTATCTCGCGGCTTTTGCGGGGAAACTTGCGAAGGCAGAAAAGCTGTCCATTTCAAAGCCGGAAAACGATGCGACGTTCTGCCTGGTCCCTGGACTCCCCCAACAGCAGATCGTCTGCCAGGTCGTCGGCAATGTGGCCGACGGACATCTTTGGTGGTTCGTCGACGGTTCGCCGGCGGGTGAAACGGTGGGGTTGGCGCCGTTCGCCTGGTCGCCGTCCGAAGGCACCCATGACATCTCCTGTTCCACGGCCGAAGGCGTGACATCATCCGTGCGGATCTACGTTACGACGAAGTGAATGCCGGCGACGTGGAATGTCCGCCGAGAACCGAAGTTCGCAGGGGCTTCGTGAAGCGTGTTCTTTTCTTGTCGACGAGGTGGAAAAAAGACCGCCAAGATGATATAATTGTCGGCAAGTCTCATGTTTGTACAGCCAAAAATCGATCCCGCCCTGTTTATGGACGACCCCAATTGGTGGTCGTTTCTGCCAGATGTCCCCCAAGGCGGCCCCAAATGCCGCATGCCCGCGCATGAGGACTGCACGCCGTTGGATGTGGAGTCCGTCGCGCGCCATCTGGCGGAAGGCGGTACGCTCGGGTCGATGCCCGGCTACGAGGCGCGTCCGGGCCAGCTCGACATGACGCGCGCCGTGACGCGTGCGTTCAACAGCCGTGAACATCTGATGGTCGAAGCGGGGACAGGCGTGGGCAAGTCGCTGGCCTATCTCGTGCCGGCGGTGCAGTGGAGTTTCATCAACGATACGCCCGTGGTGCTTTCGACGGCGACGCGCAATCTGCAGAGCCAGCTCATCTCAAGCGATCTGCCGCGGGCGGCGAAGACGCTCGGCGCGGAGGCGACGAAATTCCGTGCGACCTTGCTCAAGGGACGCACCAACTACCTTTGTCTGCGCCTGCTGGGCGAGTATATGCAGAGCGGCTATTGGACGCTTGCCGAGGACGAACGGGCGTCCTTTGACCGGCTTGTCGACTGGCTGCACCAGACGAAGGACGGCGACCTCGACGATTTCGGCGACGAGCAGCTGCGTCCGAAACTGGCGTGTCCGCCCGAGGATTGTGCGGGTCGCGGGTGTCCGTTCCGAAACAAGTGCTTCGTCGCGCGGGCGCGTCAGCGCGCCTTGCAGAGCCACGTGATCGTGGTGAACCACGCCCTCGTACTGGCGGAGTCGACGAGCGGGGGCGGCGGCATCCTGCCGGCCTATGGACGTCTTGTCTTCGACGAAGCGCATAACCTTGAGGACATTGCCACGGAGTTCTTCTCGTACGAACTGTCGCGTCCCGCGCTCGTGCGTTTGCTGGGCAAGCTTGCGCGGACCACGCGTTCGCGGCGGGGACCTGGACGCACCCGCGGTGTGCTGGGATCGCTCGAACGCCATCTGCGGCGCGGGGCCTTCCGCGACGCGTCCGTAGCCGAGGAGATCCGCGAGCTGCTGACACGTGCACACGTGCAGATCCGTTTTGCGCAGCAGGAAGGGGATGTCCTCTTCGGCGTCTTGGAGAGTCTGTTTGCACCCGCGCCGCAGGAGTCCTTCATCCGCTATCGCTGCCAACCGCATCGGCAGTATTCGCTGCATGGCCTTTTCACCGACTACACGGGGGCGCAATGGGATGAGGCGGCCTTGCAGGAGGCGACCACAAAGTTCGAAGGGGCGCTCGCGAAGTTGCAGGTGATTCTCGTCGGCATGGTCAAGCTTCTGCAGCACCCGTCGAACGAGGCGGCCAGCTTCGAAGACCTGGTCGTGCAGCTGCAGACGACGGCCGCGCTCTTTACGGCGTTCATTCTTGAGTCGAAGTTCGTGCTGAAGGCGGACGATGATTCGCGCGTCTACTGGGCGGAGCGGTGTGCGGCGAATGCGAAGACGCATCAACCGGCCTATGTTCGGCTCGTGGCGGCGCCGCTCTCGGTGGGCCCGCAGATGAAACGCTACTTCTATGACGCGAAAGATTCGGTCGTCCTCTGTTCGGCGACCTTGCGGGCGGGGGACAAGTTCGACTACATGGCGCGCAAGTTGGGGACGGCACTCGTCGAAAACGATCGCGTCCGGTCGCTTGTGGCGGCGTCGCCGTTCGACTACCTGCGGCAGTCGCTCGTCCTGGCGACGGACTGTCTGCCTGATCCGGCGGCGGCCGGACGGGATTACGCGGCGGCGCTCGTGCCGTTCTTGCGCGACCTTTTCACGTCCACCTCGGGACGTGGACTCGTCCTGTTCACGGCGTACGAGATGATGCGCGCCGTGGCGGACCAGGCGCGGGCGGTCTTCGCGTCGGCGGGCTTGGAGCTGATCGTGCAGGGCGAAGGCGTTTCGCGCGAAGGGATGGTTGCGCGGCTCAAAGACGCAGCCCCCGATCGCGTCGTGCTGTTCGGCGCGCAGTCATTCTGGGAGGGCGTCGACGTACCGGGCGAGGCGTTGAGCTGCGTCGTACTCGCGCGTCTGCCGTTTCCGCAAGTGGGCGAACCGATCGTGGAGGCGCGGTGCGACAAGATCAAGGAAAACGGCGGTACGGCCTTCCGCGATTTCATGTTGCCCGAGGCGTTGATCCGGTTCCGCCAGGGATTTGGACGTCTGGTGCGGACGAAGCGCGACCGCGGCGTCGTCGTCGTGGCGGACTCGCGGATCGTGACGAAGAACTACGGGGCGCTGTTCCGTCGGGCGATTCCGGCGAGCGTGCATGGTGTTGCCACGCTCGACGAGCTGCTTGGACGTGTCGCGGCGTTTATGGAGATGTGACGATGTTCCCCGTTGAGAAGATCATTCCGGCTTTGGCCGATTCGCTGGAACGCAACCGTTCCGTCGTGTTGCGTGCGCCGCCGGGCAGCGGTAAGACGACCTGTGTGCCGCCGGCTTTGCTCGCGGCGAAATTTTTGAAGGGCAAGAAGATTCTCATGCTCGAACCGCGCCGTCTCGCCGCGCGCAGCTGTGCCGCGTATATCGCGTCGAAGCTGGGCGAACGCGTGGGCGAGACGGTGGGCTATCAGGTCCGCCTCGAGCGAAAGATCTCGCGCGACACGCGTCTTGAGATCGTGACGGAAGGGTTGCTCGCGCAACGGCTCATCGAAGATCCCGAACTCGCCGATGTGGGACTCGTCATTTTCGATGAATTCCACGAGCGTTCGCTGGCGTGCGATCTCGGGTTCGCGATGACGGTCGACGTGCGGCGCGCGCTGCGGGAGGATCTGCGCATCCTGGTGATGTCCGCCACGCTTGATGTCGAGTCGATCGCCGCGCATCTGGGAGACGCCGATGTGCACACGGCCGAGGCGCGGATGTATCCCGTCGAGGTCAAATACCTGCAGGTGGCGTCCGACGCGCCGATCGCCGTACAGATGGCGGGCGCGGTGAAGCGGGCGCTGGCGGTGCCCGGTGGGGACATCCTATGCTTCCTGCCGGGTGAAGGCGAGATCCGCCGCTGCGAGGACGACTTGCTTCACGACGGCGTAGAGAGCCTGGGGGCCGTGGTGATGCCGCTCTATGGCGCCTTGCCGAAGGAACAGCAGGATGCGGTGCTGCGTCCGCTTGCACAGCCGGGTCGGCGCAAGGTCGTGCTGGCAACGTCGATCGCCGAGACGTCGCTCACGATCGAGGGCGTGACGACGGTGATCGATTCCGGCCTGATGCGGGTGAGCCGCTTTTCGCCGAGTTCCGGCATGAGCCGCCTGGAGACGCTGCGCCTCACGCGCGATCGCGCGGAACAGCGTAAGGGACGTGCGGGTCGCGTTTGTGCGGGGATGTGTCTGCGGTTGTGGACCGAAGCGCAGGATCGTCAGCTGCTGCCGGCGATGAAGCCCGAGGTGATGGATGCCGATCTCGCGTCGACGGTGCTCACGGCGGCGATGTGGGGGACGACGGCGCTGGACGGATTGCCCTGGCTGACGCCGCCGCCGTGGTCCAGCTGGGAGAATGCGAAAGGGCTTCTGCGGATGCTCGGCGCGCTCGACGCGGAAGGCCGCATCACCGAGCGGGGACGTCGTATGGCGCATCTGGCGGCGCATCCGCGTCTGGCGAACATGATGCTGCACGAACGGCGGTCCGCCTACTGGGCGGCGATTCTTGAAGAAGGGACGAAAGTGCGCGAGGCCGACATCGCGCGGATTCGTCCGACGCCGCGGATGCTCGAACTGGCGCGGCGGTGGGGATGGAATCGTGACGAGGGGGCGCCGGATCCCGCCGTGCTCGCGTACGCCTTCCCCGATCGGCTCGCGCGCAATCGCGGGAACGGCACGTTCCAGATGACAGGTGGACGCGGGGCGTTCCTTGAACGTACCGAGATTCTCGCCTCGGCGCCGTTTCTTGTCCTGTGCGACCTCGACGATCGGGGCGGCGATGCGAAGATCCATCTCGCGGCGTCGATTTCGCAGGGCGAGATCGAGGACATGTTTGCAGACGACATCACGGAAGATACGGTGACCGAGTGGGACCGACGCGTGGACGCGGTGCGGGCGGTTCGGCAGCGACGTCTGGGGAAGATGGTGATTGAAGAGGGCGGACAGTCCAAGCCGAACGAAGAGGATGTGCAGGCGGCGCTGTTCGTGGGCATTCGGCAGAAGGGCGTGGCGAATCTGCCGTGCTGGACGCCGAACCTGCGCCAGTTGCAGGCGCGCATCAACTTCCTGCAGCGCACGTTTGCGGATGAGGACGGAACGGCACCCTGGCCCGATGTGTCGGATGCCGCGTTGGAGGCGCATCTCGTCGACTGGTTCGGCGGCTTTACGCTGGGGATGAGCCGTTGGGCGCATCTCGAGAAACTCGACTTGGCGGCGGTGCTTGATTTTGCATTGTCCGAAGCGGGACACGACCGACGCGAGCTCGACCGGCTGGCGCCGACGAAGATGGAAGTGCCGACGGGGTCGCAGATGACGATCCACTATGAAGAGGCGGAACCGTTTGTGGCCGTGCGCTTGCAGGAGTGCTTCGGTTTGCAGGCGACGCCGAAGGTCGCCGGCGGGCGTGTGCCGATCGTGATGCATCTGCTCTCGCCGGCGCAGCGTCCCGTGCAGGTCACGAAAGATCTCGCGGGTTTCTGGCGTTCGAGCTACGAGCTCGTGCGCAAGGATATGCGCGGACGCTATCCAAAGCATTATTGGCCGGAAGATCCCCTGACCGCCGTCGCCACGCGCCGCGTGCGGCCCCATCCCTGAGCCCTCATGCGCTTTGTTGGCATTGTTGGGCGGGGCGTTGTTGGTATTACGGCGGCGGAGATGGGACTCCGACGAAAAACGTAAACCCACGATGCTCGGGCGGTGTGTTCCTTCGGAACCGTTTCTTTGACCGCGGAGCACGCTGAAACCCGCTTCGCGGGACGCGGAAGACGATTGGAAAAATTCGCTTCGCACAGTCTATCGACTGGGAAACATCAGGTCTGGCTGTCTTGTTACGTCTGGTGGTCTCCGAAAACGGTCGGACCAATTCTGTCATTCTGTTCAAAATCCGGGTGGGGCGGGTTGGAACAGAATGGCAGAATGACAGAATTGCGCGGAGAGCCTTTTTGTCGACTGGAAAATGGCGTGAAGTGACTGACAGCTCGCGCTTTTTTTTGGTATAATATTCGCGTCTGAAGCGCTTGGAGGAAAACGGGCGCGGAGGACTTGATCTTTGATATCGGCGGCGATGCCGTGAGAAAGCCGGTCAGACCTGTTTTCTCATATTGTGTCGTCACCAACAACAAATGTGCGTAAGCGCATTTTTTGCTTCTACCGAAAACCGCTAATTTGAAGTACTGAGGCGAAGAATGTGGTTGCGCAGGACTGTGCACACTGGGTATTTTTTTTACCCAGGCCTTATTGTGCACCGGTTCTGCGTGCCCGTTCTTGGTATTTCAGTACGGGCTCTTAGCGGTGCCACGGTAGAGATATCTCGAACGAGGCACGCTTTCTTTTTGCCGCCAGAGGGGCGATGCCGTTTCTCTTGGGGCGGTGGAAAAGGTGGCAGTGAATGGTAACGTGCAAAGAGCAGGAGCGGACGGAACTTCATAAGGCGATCTGGGGGATTGCCGATGCGCTGCGGGGGAGTGTGAGCGGCTGGGAGTTCAAGGCCTACGTTTTGGGAACGCTCTTCTACCGTTTCATCTCCGAGAAGCTGGAGACGAGTGTCAACCTCTCCGAACAGAAGGCCGGCAATACGGGATTCGTCTATGGCGAGTTGGATGATGCGCTCGCCCTCCCCGCGAAGAAGCAGATCGTCGACAAGCTCGGTTACTTCATTTCGCCTTCGCATCTGTTTCGCAACGTCTATGCCGAGGCCGAGAAAAACCGGAATCTCAATGTGACTTTGTCGGATGTTTTCATGGAGATCGAGGATTCGTCGAAGGGGACCGAGAGCGAGCAGGATTTCAAGGACCTCTTCAACGGGATGAATTTCAACAGCACGCAGAATCTCGGTACGACGGTCGATGAACGCAATGACCGTCTGACGGAACTCTTGAAGGGCATCGCGAAGATGAAGCTCGGCGATTTCAAGTCGAACACGATCGACGCTTTCGGCGATGCCTACGAATACTTGATGAAGATGTACGCGTCGTTCGCGGGCAAGTCGGGCGGCGAGTTCTTCACGCCGCAGGAGGCGTCGCGACTCTTGGCGCAGATTGTGACGTACGGCAAGAAGCGGATCAACAAGGTCTACGATCCGGCGTGCGGATCGGGTTCGCTCTTGATGCAGGTCGCGAAGGTGATTGGCAAGGACAGCGTGCTGGGCGGGTTCTACGGACAGGAGAAGGAACCGACCATCCATCAACTCTGCCGTATGAACATGTTCCTGCACGACATCGACCCCCGCAAGTTCGATATCGCCCTCGGCGACACGCTCAAGAAATCGAACGAACGCCACCTCGACGAAGTGCCGTTCGAGGCGATCGTCTCCAATCCGCCCTATTCGATCCATTGGGACGGCGACAGCGATCCGACGCTCATCACCGATCCGCGCTTCGCCCCGGCCGGCGTGCTGGCGCCGCGCACGAAGGCCGATTTCGCATTCATCCTCCACGCGCTCGCGTGGCTCGCGGAGAACGGCTGTGCGGCGATCGTCTGCTTCCCGGGCATCTTCTATCGTGGCGGCGCGGAACAGAAGATCCGCCAATACCTCGTCGAAAACAACTTCGTCGACGCGCTGATCGACCTGCCGCCGAATCTCTTCTTCGGCACGTCTATTGCGACCACGATCCTCGTTTTGCGGAAGAACAAGAAGAACGACAACGCCATCCTCTTCATCGACGCGAAGGAACTGTTCGTCAAGGAAGGCAACAAGAACAAGCTCTCGGACGAGAACATCGCCGCGATCTTCAAACTCTATACCGACCGCAAGGAAGTCCAGTATCAAACGAAGATCGTTCCCTGCGACCGGGTGGCGGCGGAAGGGTACAACCTTTCCGTCTCGACCTATGTCGAACCAAAAGACATACGGCCCGAAATCGACATCAAGAAGCTCAACGCCCAGATCGCCGAAATCGTGGCGCGCGAGGAAAAACTCCGCAAGGCGGTCGAGAAAACGATCAAGGAGCTGGGTGAATGAACAAGCTTGAAAAACTGATCGCAGAACTCTGCCCGAACGGGGTTGAGTATAAGGCGTTAGGTGAGGTTTGTTATTATTCTACGGATCGAATTAATGCCTCAGAGGTTGATGAACAGACATACGTAAGTGTAGAGAGCCTATTGCCTGAGAGGACAGGCCGAATTG
Source organism: Kiritimatiellia bacterium (assembly GCA_045641465.1). Classification (GTDB taxonomy): domain Bacteria; phylum Verrucomicrobiota; class Kiritimatiellia; order RFP12; family UBA1067; genus RUG572. The sequence continues at coordinate 18,056 of JAZUGW010000354.1, forward strand.
TTTCATCGAGTCTTCCTAAAGAAGGACGTCTTATTGCGTATGATGTTGGTGATGTTTTGATTGGTAATATTAGACCGTACCTGAAGAAAATATGGCTTGCAGATATGGCAGGGGGAACGAATGGTGATGTGTTGGTGGTTAAGCGAAAGAATGACAAGGAGATTTCTTCTGGTTTCCTGTACCACCTTCTGTCTTCCGATGATTTTTTTGCGTATGATATGCAATATTCGAAAGGTGCGAAGATGCCCCGCGGTGACAAATCCGCAATCTTGAAATATGTAATTCCACTTCCCCCGCTCCCCGTCCAAGAGGAGATTGTGCGGATGCTGGATGATATGGCGGGCCTGATCGGCGAATTGGAACAGGAACTCGATGCCCGCAAGCAGCAGTACGAGTGGTATCGGGAGCGGTTGGTGAAGAATGGAAATGGTGTAAAGTGTAAGGCTTTGAAGGATATTGCTATTGATTTTTACAGGGGTAATGGAATCTTGCGGACACAAGTTACTTCAGAAGGGGTCCCTTGTGTGAGATATGGAGAGATTTACACGGATTATGATGTGTGGTTTGATAAATGCATCTCTCATACAAGACCTAAAAATATTGCCTCGCTGAAGTATTTCGAATACGGCGATGTTTTGTTTTCGATTACAGGAGAAAAAGTCTCTGAAATTGGTAAGTCCACGGTGTATGTCGGGAATGAAAAATGTTTGGCAGGGGGCGATATTGTAGTAATGAAACACACGCAGAATCCGAAGTATATTGGGTATGCGCTTTCAACAGTAGATGCGCAGTTGCAAAAGAGTAAAGGGAAGGTGAAAAGCAAGGTTGTGCATTTGAGTGTTTCTGAATTGAAGGAGATTGTTATCCCTGTCCCGCCACTCTCCGTCCAAGAGGAGGTCGTTCAGATGTTGGATAATATGACGGGACTACTACGCGAATTGGAACAGGAAATTTCTGCCCGCAAGCAGCAATATGAGTATTACCGGGACAAGTTGCTCACGTTCCCTCGCGCAGATTGAAAGGAGAGGCGGATGAATTACGACAAGTTGGCGGAACTGCCGCAGTTCACGGTGGTGAACGAGTATGTGCCCGAGCTGGAAGTCGGGAGCGGGGCGCCGGAGAGCGAGGCGCAGCTTGAGCGGAAGTTCATTCGGATCCTCGAGTCGCAGGGGTACGAGTATCTCAACACGCTGACGCTGGAGGACGATCTTATCGCCAATCTGCGCGAGCAGATGGAGAAGCTCAACCGCGCCGTGCTCAAGGGCGGGCGGTTCTCGGACGGCGAGTGGCGGCGTTTCTACGCCGAGGTGCTGGCGAACAAGAAGGACCGTCTCGTCGAGAAGACGCGGAAGTTCCAGGAGGAGCGGCGATTCGACTTCATCTTCGACGACGGACGCCACGCGAACCTCATGATCGTCGATGCCGAACATCTCAACAACAACACGCTGCAGGTCATCAACCAGTACGAGGCGCGCGGCGGCGCGCACGAGGTGCGCTACGATGTGACGGTACTCGTGAACGGGCTGCCGGCCGTCCATGTCGAACTCAAGAAGCGGGGCGTGGCGATTCGCGAGGCGTTCAACCAGATCAAGCGGTACGGTCGGGACGGGTTCTGGACGGGCGATGCGCTCTTCGAGTGGGTGCAGGTGTTCGTGATCTCCAACGGCACCGAGACGAAGTACTACGCCAACACGACGCGCGACAACCATCTGCGGGAGAGGGCGCGGCAGTCGACGAAGGGCGACAAGAAGACATCGAACAGCTTCGAGTTCACCAGCTACTGGGCGGATGCGAAGAACACGCCGATCACGGATCTGAAGGACTTCGCGAAGACCTTCTTCGCCCAGCAGACGCTGCGCAACATCCTCGTGCGATACTGCGTGTTCACCGAGGAGGAAGTCCTGATGGTGATGCGTCCGTACCAGATCGCCGCGACGGAGCGCATTCTGGAGCGCATCCGCATCGCGTCCAACCGGAAGTCCATGCTCGGCACGGTCGAGGCGGGCGGGTACGTCTGGCACTCGACGGGCAGCGGCAAGACGCTCACCTCGTTCAAGACGGCGCAGCTGGCAACCCGGCTCGACTACATCGACCGCGTCCTCTTCGTGGTGGACCGGCAGGATCTCGACAACCAGACGCAGAAGGAGTACAACCGCTTCCAGAAGGACTGCGTCAAAGGGACGGTGGACACGGGCGCGCTCACGGACCAGCTCACCGACGAGCCGGTGACCGACGCGAAGGGCAAGCCGATCCGCAAGTCGAAGATCGTCATCACGACGATCCAGAAGCTCGCGATCTTCGTCAAGAACAACGCGCCCGGCTCGCGGCATGCGGGCATCTACTGGAAGCACGTGGTCATCATCTTCGACGAATGCCACCGCAGCCAGTTCGGCAAGATGCACGAGGACATCACGAAGCGCTTCAAGCAATATCACATCTTCGGTTTCACGGGCACGCCCATCTTCGCCAAGAACGCCGGCACGGGTGGCAATCCCAAGATGCGCACGACGGCCCAGGCGTTCGGCGCCCAGCTTCACCAGTACACGATCGTCGACGCCATCCGCGACCAGAACGTGCTGCCGTTCCACGTCGAGACTATCGGGAAAGTCGCGCCGAAGGGCGAGATCGCGGACAAGAAGGTGTCTTCGATCGACATCGAGAACGCGCTCCTGAAGCCGGAACGCGTCAGCTCGATCGTCAGCTACATCCTCGACCACTTCAACGACAAGACGCTGCGGGCGAAGAGCTACCTGTTGAAGGGGGAGCGGCTCAACGGCTTCAATTCGATCTTCTGCGTCAGTTCCGTCATGGCGGCGAGGGTCTACTACACGGAGTTCAAGAAACAGCTTGCGGCATTGGGGGCCGAGGATCCGATGAAGGGCCTGAAGATCGCGACGATCTTCACCTACGCGCAGAACGAGGACGATCCGGAAGACGGCTCGCTCGACAACGGCGGGGACGTGACGCGGCTCGACAAGACATCGCGGGCGTTTCTTGAAGAGGCCATCAAGGACTACAACGGACTCTTCCCGAAGGCCGGCAAGTCGGCGTTCGGCGCGGGCGACGGCGACCAGTTCCACAACTACTACATGGACCTTTCGGAGAAGATGAAGAAGCGCCAGCTCGATCTTCTCATCGTCGTGAACATGTTCCTCACGGGTTTTGACGCGACAACGCTCAATACGCTCTGGGTCGACAAGAACCTCAAGCTTCACGGACTCCTGCAGGCATTCTCGCGGACGAACCGCATTCTCAATTCGGTCAAGACATGCGGCAACATCGTCTGCTTCCGCAATCTCGAGGATCCGACGAACGAGGCGATTTCGCTTTTCGGCGACAAGGACGCGGCGGGGATCGTCAAGATAAGGACGTTCGAGGAATACTACCGGACGGGTTACAAATACGGAAAGGGGCAGAACGTCAAGGGCTACGTCGATCTGATCGCGGAACTGACCAGGGAGTTCCCGCTCGGGACGATGGTGACCGGCGAGGCGAACGTGAAGAAGTTCGTCCTCTTGTTCGGCGAGGTCCTGCGGCGGTTGAACATCCTGCGCGTCTTCGACGAGTTCGCCGACGACAAGGCGGCGAAGCAGATTCTCGGTGACTACGACCTGCAGAACTACAAAAGCTGGTATCTTGATTTCTACGACCAGTTGCGCGGGAAGGGGAAGGCGGCCGCGGAAAATATCAACGACGACATCGTGTTCGAGATGGACACGATCCGGCAGTTCGACGTGAACATCGACTATATCCTGCAGATGGTCGAACAGTACCACGGCTCGAACTGCAAGGACAAGGAACTGCTCGGCAGGATCATGAAGTCGCTTGACGCCAGCGCGACCCTGCGGCCCAAGCGCGAGCTGATCAATGCGTTCATCCATTCCTACAACAAGTCCGCGGGACAGGCGAACTGGGCGGCGTTCGTCGTGGCGAAGCTCTC
>JAZUGW010000355.1:0-2733 GCA_045641465.1 Kiritimatiellia bacterium
CCTTGGCCCACAGAACGACAGGGCTAGGATCCGACTTGATTGTTCGGATTGTTCGATTGTTCGTTTGTTCGGATTGATTGGGGGAGGGGCGCGATTAGAGGGCGAGTTCCGGGTGGACGGCGTTGAAGTCGTTGACGAGTTCGTTGAAGAACTGTTCGTAGTAGCGATTCCGTACGGCCTTGCCGGGGGCCGGGTTGCCATTGTTGTCTTTCTTGGCATTGACCCAATAGAGCGGCACAACGCCCATGGCCTCGGAGAGGATGACGAAGTCGCGGCGGGCTTTGCTGCGCGGGTAGTCGGACTTGCCGATCTTCGCCAACAGTCTCTTGATGTTCCCGTGGACGACCTTAGTCGCGACATTGACGTTGCGGCCTTCGACGATTGCCACGCCCCACGGCTGGATCGGCGTCGTCAGTTTGCGGTGCAGTTCGTTGAGGAAGGGCTCCAATTCGACTTGGCGCTGACGGATGATCTCGGGCGTGACCTCGATACGGGGACGGTCTTCGTTCGGCATGAGTTCTTTCACGGCGGTCATCACGGCCCGAATCCGACGCGCGGTGAGCGGCTTGCCGCTTGTGACCGTGTCCGTATTGGCGGCAAAACCGAAGTCTTCCGCGCCCGTCGAGGCATGGGTGCCCCGGAGGGCTGTCCGCACGGCTTCGGGCAGGTTGTCGAAGCGCGTCACATTGAATTGGCGCTTGAGCGCGTCGACGAGGATCTGGCGCGTATTGTTGTTGAGCGCCTTGGCCGCCTGGGCGTTGGCGGTAACCGAAAATTTCCGTGAAAGTGCACTCGCGGTTGTTTTCGCAGCGACAACATCGCCGGAGCGTTTCATTTCGGCAACCGTATCGAGGTTGCCGGCATTGGCCGCAAAGATCTGGAATGCGGTGAGATCGTCATTGATTCGAATGCTCATAGGTCACGTCCTTTCTTTTGTTCGTACACTGGGATTATGCACCACCCCCCCGAAGGTTACAAGAATTTGGTATAATATTGGACATGCGGCCTGAAAGAGTAAACGCAAGAACCAGGAGTGCTTACTTTTGTAAATGGAATTCCAAGAAAGGCAGTCCAATCATTCTGTCATACAAGACGAATTTATGTTATACTAGTTAACATCAAGAACAGGAAGGATATTTCGATATGAACGATCAAGAACAAAAGGATGTCGGCTGCATGTGCTGTGGTCGTCGGGATTTCATCTACGGGCTTTTGAGCGCGGCGGCTGTGGTGGGTACACTGCCCTCGGCGGAGGCGCACGAACTGGAGGCGTTTCTCGCGGTGGGTCCGAAGCCGACGCCCGCCGGTGCGATCCCCGATAAGACGGGTGCCGTGAAGGTGCGGTTGGTCTTCTCGATCTGGGACGAGGTGCAGGTGCGCAAGACGTGGCCGAACGTGGGCTACGACTTCAAGCCGCTCATGAAGAATATCACCGACGCGCTCAACGCCGCCGTGAAGGGCGTGGAGTTCATCCCCGGCATGGCGCAGGACGCCAAGACCGCCAAGCCCATCCTCGACGCGGATGCCGCGCGCGGCGACATCGCGGGCTACATGGTCATCCAGATGAACAGCTGGCCGCAGGGCATGCAGCCGTTCGCCCGCACGAAGAAGCCGATGCTGTTCTGCTCGTTCCCCTATTCGGGCATCGGCGGATTCGACGTGTACAACGCCGCGACGATCCGCAGCAACCGCCCCAACTACGCATTCATGTCGTCGCTTGACTTCAACGACACGATCGGCGCGGCCCGGGCGTTCGAACAGCTCAAGACCGGCACCGGGGCGGACTTCGTGAAGGCCGCGACCGAGTATCGGCTCGCCCACACGCCGAAGGAAAGCGGCATCAAGCCCTGCGAGGGTCCGCTCGAGTGCCTGTCGCCCGAGGAGACGCTCGCGGCGGTGAAGGGCAAGAAGATCCTGTCCGTGCCCGGATTCAACAAGCGTGACGCGGCGAAGATCAAGAAGGACTTCGGCATCATCATCGAGGACGTTTCCTTCGACGAGGTGAACGCCGCCTGGAAGGCGATTCCCGACGACGTGGCGCAGAAGCAGGTCGCGGAGTGGAAGCGCACGGCGCGCAAGATCGCCAAGGACGTGAACGACCAGTCGCTGCTCGAGGCGGCGAAGATCTACTTCGGCATGCGCAACTTGCTCAAGACGCATGGGGCCGAGGGTATTTCCATCGCCTGTATCCCCGGCTGCTACAACGGCACGCTCAAGCCCTATCCGTGCCTCGGCTTCATGGAGCTGCAGGACGCGGGGCTTTTGGGCACGTGCGAGAACGACGTCCGTTCGACTGTGGCGATGATGGTGTTCGGCGCGATGACGAAGGGCCGCATGGGCTACATTTCCGATCCGGCGATCGATTCGTCCCGCCGCGCGATGGTCTTCGCCCACTGCGTCGCGACGCGCAAGTTCCTGGGGCCGAACGGTCCGACCAACCCGTACGACATCCGTACCCACGCGGAGGACCAGGGCGGTGCCTCGGTCTATTCGCTCGCGCCGGTGAACTATCCCGCGACGACGGTGCAGTTCCACTTCACGGGGAGCGGCGGCAAGGGCTGCGTGCTCGTGCAGACCGGCCGTACGATCGGCAACGACCCCGACGATCGCGCCTGCCGCACGAAGATCGTCACGGAGGTGACGGGCGACTTCGAGCGCTCCTACAAGCTCTGGGATCTCTGGGGCTGGCATCGCGTGACCTTCCTCGGCGACTTCAAGAAGGACGTCGAGGCG
>JAZUGW010000356.1:0-30193 GCA_045641465.1 Kiritimatiellia bacterium
ACCCATGGTGTCGCTACTCCAATTTGTCTTCCAAAGCCCGCTTGGCCTCCGACTTCGCGTAGTGCGCGAAGAGGTCCGGCGCATGCTCCTGCAGGTGCCGCTTGATGCCGCCCGCGCGGCCGAGGCAGCGCGCGCCCGAGCCGCCGGCTCGGCGCGCCCCGCCGCCGCGCCGGGAAGGAGCGCGTCGGCGCTCACGGGGTCCGCGACGCCGGCGGCCTGGCGGAAGCGTTTCGCGATCGCCTTGTAGCGCATGAGCGCCGCATAGTGCGCGAAGAGGTCCGGCGCGTGCTCCTGCAGGTGCCGCTTGATGCCGCCCGCGCGGCCGAGGCAGCGATCGCCCGCGAAGCGCGGGCGGTTGTCGAGGTAGCACTCGAGGTCCTCCAGCAGCCCGCCGAGGCGCAGCGCGGCCTCGGGGTTGCGCCTCACCTGCGCGTAGAGCGCGCGGATCGCGTCGAGCGACGGACGCGGGTTCGCCGTCGCGCGGCGGCCCTGCCGCCGGCGCTCGCGCGCGAGGGCGCGGCGGCGCGGGCGCACCGCCGCGTAGTAGGAGGGGCGGCGCACGCGGTTCAGGTGGCGGCGGACAGCCTCGCGGATGAACCAGAAGGCGAGGCTCGCGCCGCCGACGAAGAGGTAGATCATGAGAATTTCGCCTGGGCGCGCGGCGGGATGGATACCGCGTTCGCGCTGCCAGCTCTCGATCGTGCGCGGGGTGCGGCCGATCGAGTGGCCCGTGCGGTTGACTTCGCGCCAGAAGGCGCGGCGGTACTCCTCCGAGTCGAGGCCGAGCACGTCCTCCGCGAACCAGTCGAAGAAGGGTTTCTCGGGCGGTTCGTCTGCGGGCGGGGCGAGGGCGTGGCCGGTGGCGAGGAGGCGTTTCTGGATTGTGCGGTTCATCGGGTAAAAGTATAGCAAAGCCGGAGGGGATGAGCAAGGGAGAAATTGATTTTAGGTGCGGAAAGATTGCCGCACGCGATGAGCTATCTGACTGGAGGTGCCGTGAGAGGGATTCTACCGACCCACACTTATGCACGAAGCCTCGAAAAAATCATATTTTTGACCCGTAAAGGTGTCTTGTCCATCAAGGGTTGATTTGTTATAATTAAAGCCATGTCAAGGTGGTTTAACATAGGCGGGCCGTGCAATCCGACGCTACACTATATGCTTCCTGCAGTTGAACGGCTGCCGGATGTCGTGTCGCTCATCCGAAAGCAGCAGTATTTCGTCGTTCATGCCCCGCGACAGTGCGGCAAGACGACGGCGTTTCGGGCGTTGGCGGACGAAATCAACGCCAAGGGCGAGATGGCGGCTTTCTACTGTTCGATTGAGAACGTGCAGGGTATTGTCAATCCCGAGGAAGGGTTGAGGCAGATAGCGGACGTCATTCGTCAGATGGTCGAATTGACTTCGACGTGTTTTGGTGAGAACGTCAAGGCGGAAGACCTCATACGTGAAACGGGTAGTTCCGACTACTCATCGGTCGTACTCAAGTTGTTGAGCGTCTTGTCCCGTCGCGCCCGGAAACCGCTGGTGATCTTCTTCGACGAGGTCGATTGTCTCTCAGACGGTACGCTCGTCGGTTTCCTGCGGCAGTTGTGTAACGGACGTATCGCATGTACAGCTCCAGGGACCTTTCCTGTCTCCATCGCGCTCATCGGGCTTCGGAACATCCGCGACTACAAGATGCGCATTCGTCCCGAAGGACAGTCCACGGGCGAGGCGAGTCCGTTCAACGTGATCACGAAGGCGATGACGATCCGGCAATTCACGGAGAGCGAGATGCGCGCCCTCTACCGTCAGCACACCGACGAGACGGGGCAGGTCTTCGAGGAAACGGCGCTCGCGAAGGCCTGGGAGTATTCCCAAGGCCAGCCCTACCTCGTCAACGCCCTCGCGCGCTGGTGCGTGGAGGAAATCCACCACGAGGATTTCTCCCAGCCCGTCACGGGCGCCGACATGGACGAGGCGAAGGAGAAGCTCATCCGCGAACGCGGCACGCATCTCGACTCGCTGATGGAGAAGGTGACGGATCCGCGCGTGCGGCCGATCGTCGAACAGGTGATGCTGGGCGGCATGGTTCCCGAGACCGTCCCGGCGGACGACGTCGCCTACGCGCTCGACCTCGGTCTCCTGGTCGAGGAGCGCGGCGTGTTGAAGCCGGCGAACCCGATCTATACGGAGACGATCGGGCGCTACCTCTCGCGCCGGAAGCAGAGCGAGGTCCTCATCCGCCTGCCCGAGAACCCGTGGGCGAAGGACGACGGACTCGACATGCCCGGGCTCATGGCGGCGTTCCAGCAGTTCTGGCGCGAGAACGCGCGCGAGGACGCGGTGCCGTTCCAGTACCGCGAGGCCTATCCGCACCTCGTCCTTCAGGCGTTCCTCCAGCGTGTCATCAACGGAGGCGGACAGATCGTGCGCGAGATGGCGCTCGGCAGCGAGCGGCTTGACCTCGGGGTCCACTTCCGCGGCGCGGTCTACGCGGTCGAGGTCAAGAAGCTCGCCTACTACGAGAAGTCGCACGAGAAGGCCTATCAGCAGATGGGCCGCTACATGGATCGTCTCGGTGTTTCAGAGGGCTGGCTCGTCGTGGCCGATTCCGACCTCACGAAGCCCTGGGACGAGAAGATTTCATCCACGGACATCCAGCAGGATGGCAAAACAATCCACCTCGTTCGCTGCTGAACGGTGACGGCCATGTAAGACTTTATCCCTGTCTCGATTTTCGTACGTTGAATTTCAAACTGACAACAAAGGAGCAAGATGAAAACGCAAATTGCAAGAAGAGGTTTCCTCAAGGGCATCATCGCCGCCGGTGCGGCGCCGATGATCGTGCCGCCGACCGTGTTCGGTGCGACGGCACCCAGCAACAAGTTGCAGATCGGCGTGATCGGACTTGGCCGCATCGCGCGCGGTATGGATATCAACGGAATCGCGCGGAACCAGGATCTGGCGATGCTCACGACGCTCTGCGACTGCGACACGGTGCGCCTTGCGGCGGCGAAGGGCGCAGCTGAGCGCCAGTTCGGCAAGAAGCTCGACCATGTGAAGCTGGAGCAGGACTACCGCAAGGTTCTGGACGATCCGAGCATCGACGGCGTGATGATCTGCACCCAGGACCACTGGCACGCGCGCATGGTGGTGGAAGCCTGCTACAAGGGCAAGCACGTGTATGTGCAGAAGCCGATGGCGCTTTCGGTGGAGGAGAGCGAGGCGATCGTCGAGGCCGTGCGCCGCACGGGACGCATCTTCCACATCGGCACGCAGCAGCGCACTGATCGCGGCTGCGGCGACTTCGTGAAGGGCGTCGAGTATGTGCAGAGCGGCCGCCTTGGCAAGCTTACGAAGATCGAAGTGGGCATCATCGACAACAGTCCCGCGCAGGAATGGAATGTGCCCTCGATCGAACCGCTGCCCGACAAGAAGGACTTCGATTTCGACCTGTGGCTCGGACCGGCCCGCGACGACGTCAAGTATTCGCAGCTGCGCACGCATTGGCGTCCGTGCGACGCGAATGGCCGCCCCTACGCCAAGGTGCCGGGCCAGAACGTGGGCTGGCTGCAGATCCAGGACTACTGCACGGGCAACGTTTCGGGCTGGGGCTCGCACCACATGGACATCGCCCAGTGGGGTATGGACAATCTCGGACCGGTCTCGGTCAAGTGCGAGAAGGTGACCTTCCTCAAGGGCCGCCTCTTCAACGTGCATGACGACTGCCTCATCACCTACAAGTACTCGAACGGCGTCGAGCTCAAGCTCGGCACGCCGCGTCTCACCGGCTATCGCTGCGGCGTGAAGTTCATCGGCGAAAACGGCGACTGGATTTCCACCTGCCGCGGTGCGACCGCGATTCCGGAAGGCAAGCGTGTGGACACCGCCTACAAGCCGAAGGCCGATTTCTGGCGCGCCACCGAAGCGAACAAGAAGGAGCTCATCACCGGCACGCCCGAGAAGAAGGTGAAGCACAATCTGCTCAACCACCACCGTCCGTGGTTCCTCGGCATCCGTGAAGGCCACGATACGCACATCTCGGTGGAAGAGGCCAATGTCTCGACGATCTCCTGCATTCTCGGCTTCCACGCGATGAACAACTGCGGCTACGAGATCAAGTGGAATCCCACCACGCGTCAGTTCGTCAATCCGGCGGACGCGGCGAAGTTCACATGCTGCCACGAACGCGCGCCCTATTCGGTGCCTGCGATGCTGGCGGAAATCCGTAAGAAATATCCTACGAAGAAGGCTTGATTCCAAATGAAAAAATTGTTGATTCTTTCCGTGTTCGCCGCGGCGGCGTCCGTGTTCGCGCTGCCCGAGGGGTCGTTCTCCGACCAGGCCACGCGCTGGATCGCGGAGCACAAATGCGCCGACGTGGCGAATTTCTCCGCGCTGGTCGCGAAGACGGTCGAGCCCTGCGCGCCCGCAACCACGCTTGACACCACGGTGACGCCGGCCTTGAAGGCGAAGAAGGTGCGCGTGTGGGGTACACATCTCCTCGAGACGCTCAAATCTTGGGGACTCGACGTCGCCGAATTCGACGCCGACGCGGTGGCGAAGGGCGACATCCCTGATGTTGTCTTCATGACGCAGGCCCCTGGCTACTACCAGAATGACGTGGAAGTGATGTTCCGCGCGGCGGCGGAGGGCGTGCATTTCGTCTCGCTCTGTGGTACCGACCAGTGGAGTGGCGCGATCGCCAGGCGCCTGGGATTCTCGTACGATGGTGTACTCACGATCGGTCCCACGTCGACATGCGGCGCGACCTTCGTGAAGTGTCCCAAACTCTTCGCGGGCTTCCCGGAAGGGGCGCGGCTCGATGCGTTCTTCGCGCCGATTACCAACAAGGCGTGGATGCACGGCATGTATCTGACGGGCGACCGCTGCCTGATGGGCGTGGTGGACGTCGATAAGGGACGCGTGGCCACGGCGGTGGCGCAGTACGCGATCGGCCGCGGTGCGTTCACGCTCTTCGGGCCGCGTCTGTACGAGACCCCCAACGAGCCCGTGTGCAAGCGCCTGCTGTTGAACCTGATCAACCTGCGCGAGAAGCCGGCGAAGCCGCTCAACCTCCCGTGCGTCTATCACCCGACGCCGCGGGAAGGCAAGCCCTACTTCGAGCTCAACGTGCCCGGTGAGAAGTTCGAATATCTCACCCAGGCGCGTCCGGTCGACCACATCTGGCACCTCGGGTTCTTCTTCTCGTGGAAGTTCATCAACGGTGAAAACTTCTGGGAGCCCCGGAAGGGACGCACCCGCGTGGTCGCGCATCAGGAGACGGGCGACGGACAGGGCAATGCGGTGCTCACGAGCGAGCTCGCCTACGAGCTCGACGGCCGCGTGCTGTTGCGCGAAAACCGCACGGTGAAGGTGACGAAGGCCGCGAACGGCAACTACGCCTTTGACTGGACCGCCGACTTCACCGCTTGCGAGAAGCTGGACTTCACCTCGTCGAAACCCAAGTGGGACAAGGAGAAGGGGACGTCCAACGGGAACGGCTACTGCGGACTTTCCGCGCGCCTCGCCCGCAACGACGCCTTCACCTTCGCCTACAAGAATACGCTCGGTTCGCTCGATGCCCGTTGCTATGGCGACGTGGCGGATGCGATCGACGTGACGGCGAAGTCGAAGAAGACCGGTGCCACCACGCGCCTTCTCTTCAAGGCCGACAAGCCCACCGCCAACTACGTGCTGCATCTGCCGCAGACCTTTGCGCCGAATGGTTTCCACTTCGTGGCCTTTCCCGAGTGCTTCAACACAACGCTCACGATGGCCAAGGGCGAGAAGCGCAGCTTCCACTACACCGTTTCAGTCGAAAAGTAAAGGAGTCTAGTAATGAATGTAGGAGTGTTCCTCTGTCTCGAGCCCTATACTTCGCTCGAGAACAATCTGCGTCTGGCGCACGAGTACGGTTTCACGCATGCCGACATCACCGACACCCATTCGGGCGGCAGCATGTTCGCGAGCGCGGGCCTTTCCGCCTCGGTGAGCCTTGACGACAATCCGTTCGAAGTGCGGCGCACGTTCGAGCGCAACGGCATGAAGATCATGACCCTCAGCGCCCATGCGCTGCTGCTGGAGCCTTCGTCGCCCGCCAACTTCGCGACCGCCGAAATCATGAAGGCGATCAAGTTCGCGGCCGGTGCGGGCATCGAGTACGTGATCACCACTGAGACCTTCGCGAAGAGCGAATGGGCGAAGTCGCTCACCTACAAGGAGAAGGTGTTCATCGCGGCCGAAAAGCTGTACAATCCGTGCAAGATGGCAGCGGACTACGGTATCAAGCTCTGCCTCGAGCAGCATGGTCCGCTCACCGACACCATCGACGGCATCGGCGACATCATGGACCGTCTCGGCAATCCGGATTCGCTCGGCGTCAACCTCGATACCGGCAACAGCTGGCTCGGTGGCACCAACCCGGTGGACCTCGCCAAGAAGTACCACGACAAGATCTACCACATCCACTGGAAGGATCTGGGACCGGAATGGCTGCCCAAGCGCGGCACGATCTTCGGCTGCGGCTTCTCGACGATCGAGCTCGGCACGGGCTGCATCGACGTCGCGGGCGTGATCGAGGTCCTGAAGGACAACAAGAACATCAAGTATTCGACGCTCGAGATCGGCGGCAACGCCGAGCTGCTCCGCAAGAGCGCGAAGTTCGTCGAAGACCGCTGGAACGCTTAAGGGTTCTGAAAGCGTTTCGGTTTTGGACGGTTCGGCTGTTTCGCCGAACCGTTCTTCTTTTCGTTCTGCCGTTGACGCCGTTTCCAGGCGGGGACGGAATTCTTCTTCCAGCCCGGATTCGGCTTCTTCCAGCCGCCTTGTGCACGAAGGAGGAAACTTTCCGCCGGTACGAGGTGTTTCCAGGCGAAGGCCTGCTCGTATTCATCGCAGGGGATGATCGGAACACGAACCGTTTTGCCGTTGATGACCGCCTGCGCATAGAGCGTGTAAGGCGTCATGTGGATGGGGTCGCGGGCAATCGACTTGAGTTCGGCCGTGACCCGATCGACGCCGGCCGTGATCACATTGTTACTGATGCTCGCACAGTCGGGCGCTTCAATTGTGACATCGCCGGTGAAACCGTCGGTGCGGATGACGCGGAAACCGACCTTGAGGGCCTGTCCCCGCAGAAGCGGCAGGGTGGAGCGCATCGAGTACACGCGGAAGCCGGGCTGGGGCTTGCGTACGTCAAGCCACCAGACATAGTCGGGTCCGCCGTGGCGCGTGCGGTCTGTCACTTCGGCGACATACGTACCCGCTTCGGTGAAGGTGTAGGTGCCGATCGGGTCGCACTCGCCCTGGGGGACAGTCCCCGTGAAGACGGTGTTCGTCATATCGTCCCATTGCGCGAGGATGGGTCCGTTCGCCTCCTTGCGGAGCGTCAGCACGGCGTCGAGCGGCGACCCCTTGCGCCGCGCCGTCACTTCAAGGACGCGTGGCCCGGGCTTGTCGACGGTGAAGGTCATCCGTCCGATCTCTCCGGCCTTCGCAATCACGCCGTCGGCGGCGGGAATCTTCCGCGATTTTGCGGGCCCCACGCGGACCGAATAGACGAAGTCGGCACGACCGCGATAGAGCACGTCGTGGATCTCCAGTAGGTAGTCGCCGTCTTTGGGCGGTGTGAACCGCAAGACGGGATCGGGACGGAACCGCTGTTCGTCATCCGCCGTGGCGAGGACTTTCCCGCGTGCGTCTTTGAGCGTGACAACGGGATTGAAGAACCCCGGTACGGCGTCACCGATGTACGGCTGCAGTTCGCGCGCCGTGACGGTGAACGCAATCGGACGGCCGGCCGCGAGACTCACGCGGAAGGTGTCGGTTTCACCGGGCATGATCTGTCCTTCCAGGTACACGGTACCGGTACGGGCCGAGACGCGGACCGGATCGGGTTGAGTCCGATGCGGCGGCACATAGCGGGGTTCGGCGAAACGGGGGGCGTGGCTCACAAAGAAGGGACGGGGCGCCGAGAGTCCGCGTCCGTTGACGGCAATGAGGGAACGCATCCCCGGCTTCGCGTCGGCATCGACGGCGACGGTCACGAGAAGGCGCTGTTGCAGGGAAGGTGTCGCCTGAAGGGGATTGCGCGGAATGAAAAGTCCGCGTTCGACGATTTCAAGTTTGCCGGCATCAAGCGTGTTGAGCACGGTCCACCAGCGGTTGGAACGCCACTCTTCCAGATGCGGATTCGGCGGTAGCGGCGGCTCTTCAAGGTTGCCTTGGGCGATACGATCAAGCCAACGCGCAAGGTGGCGGCGCTGGATGCTCTGCGGATTGGGGAAGTTGGGAACGTCCTCGATGTCAAGGACTCTGACGCCTTCCCCCGAAATCCGAATGGACTGAAGACCGCGGAGGCCTTGTCCGCCGATGACGAGGCGATTCGTCGTGCCCGCCTGGATGCCGGCGGGGTAGATGTAGCCCACATAGGGATCGGCGGCGCGCACAAAGGGGGACAGTCCCCCCAGAATGAGCAGGGCGATGAGTTTGGGGGACAGTCCCCCGAGATTAAAGATAGATTTCACGGAGGCGTCCTTCCTTCGAGGCAGGGGGCAAGATGGTGAGTTTACGTCCGGTGGGGTTGACGAGCGGGCCGTCGGGGTCGAGTCCCGCGCGTTCGTAGATGCTGCCGAGAAAGTCCTGAGGGCTCACCGGACGTTTGACGGGCTTGCTGGCCGTTTCGTCCGACTCGCCGACCACGCAGCCGCCCTTGAATCCGCCGCCGGCGACGAGCGCCGAGAAGCAGCGGGCGTAGTGTCCGCGTCCGCCGAGCCAGGGTGCCTCCCAGCCGACTTTGGGGGTGCGTCCGAATTCGCCGCACATCCAGACGATCGTCGAGTCGAGCAGATTCTTCTCCTTGAGATCCGTCAGAAGCGCGGCAACGGCCTGGTCGAGTTCGACCATTCGACGTTTGGCCGTTTCGAAATGGCGTTTGTGCGTATCCCAGCCGGCTGAATTCACGGTGATGTACGGAATGCCGTATTCGACGAGGCGGCGAGCCGCGAGCAGGCTCTGTCCGATTTCCGTCTTGCCGTAGCGCTCGCGGATTTCAGGCTTTTCCAGGGAGAGGTCGAAGACTTTGGCGGCATCGCCTTCGGCGAGTCGTCGGGCTTCGAGGCCGGCTTGGTCGAACGACGCGGCGAGGGCGCGGTTGACCTGCTGCTGCGGACGCCAGGTGTCGAGTTCCGCGAGAAGGTCGTAACGCGCCTGGTTGATTTCCGGCGTGACGCCTTCCGGCGGCACAATGCCGTCGACGGCGAAGCGTGCGGAATTGGGCTTGCCGCCCGTGACAAGCGGGGCGGCGGCATCGCCGAGGAAGCCGACCTCGCTGAAGCGTCCTTTCGCCCGCGTGAGGATCACGTACGGCGGCAGATCGCCGTGGTAGTCCTTCTTCTTTGCCTGGGAAATGACGGCGCCGATGGCGGGACAGACGAGTCCGCCGCCCGGGAGTCGGCCGGTCTGCATCAGGTAGGCGGCGGTTTCGTGTCCGAAATGGGCATGCGTCAGCGTTCGCACGAGCGAGTAGAGGTTCGCGCATTTCGCGAGATTCGGCCACCACTCGTGGATTTCAATGCCGGGTACGTTTGTGGGGATCGCCTTCAGTCCGCCATTGTAGTCGCGGGAGGCCTTCGGTTTCGGGTCGAACGACTCAAGCTGGGAGGGGCCGCCCCACAGCCAGATTTCAATAACGCTTTTTGCGGGTTTCATAGTTAGACTCGGAAAAGGAATTCTTTGGTATTGACGAGGCACCAGGCGACATCGAGCAAGGTGCCGAACGGACGTGGCGGACGGAACTTCTTGTTCCGGCGGTTTGGACCGGGAAGGCCGCCGCGCTTCCGCCAGAGGCGCATGATCGCCTGGCGTTCATGCGGCATCGGGGGGCGTCCGAGCAGCTTCCAGTAGAGGTCGTTCACGCGTTCGCCGAAGGGCGGCAGAAGCGCGGGATTCGCCTTGGCGGGTCCGACGAGCCGGGCGAGCAGTCCGTGCAGTTTGCCGGAGTTGAAGAGGTAGAGCCGCTGCTTGGTGGTGACATCCGTGTTGCGTTCTTGCGGAAGGCCGGTGTCGCGTGCAGGACGCCCGAACAGCGAAAGGAAGGCATTGGAGATCGAACCGTCCTCAATGCAGACCGTGGCGCGCTTGCCGGGGAGGAACGTGAAGGGCTCCGGTGCGGGACTCTGGAAGTTGCGGCGGTCGCCGCACAGCGTGCAGAAGGCGTCGTCGAGGATTTCGGCGTCGAGGCGGCGTGCCGGGAATCCGCCCGTCACCGAACCGCGCGCATACTCGTCGGAAAGGACGATCTGGCGCAGAAGGCTCTTGAGACGCAGTTCGCCGGTCGGTTTCGCGGCGGCGGCCTGCGGTCCGAAGATCCAGGCGCGGATGCGCGCCTGGAAGGCGGCGGCGACTTCGTCCCGCTGGGTGCGGAAGAGCTTGTCGCAGAGCGCACCGCGTGCGTCCTTGCCCTCAACATAGACGATTTCCTCCTTCCACTCGCGCGTATCCTTGATACGGACGTTGGTGAAGAAACGGGCGAGGTCTGCACGGCGACCGGCGTCGAGCTTTTCAGGCGGAATGCCAAGGAAGGTCTGGGCGGTCGCTTCGGCCCAGCCGTCGGGATTGCGCTTGTCGGTCGCGCGGAGGAAGTTCACATCGGCATCGCGGAAGTCGCTGCCCTGGGCGGTCAGAAGGGCGCGTCCGAACGCGTCCCAGGGTTCGTTCCTCGCCACAAAGGCACGGATGCGCGCGTGGTAGACGTAGACGGCATTGGGCCACAAGTTGATCGGAAACTCGCTTTTGACGCGCAGGATGTCGCAAAAACGCATCGCCCAGTAGTCGGCGAAGTCCGTCGAGGCGAGCAGGCGGTCCGCCAGGGCGGCGCGCTTGTTCGGGTCGGACGACTCGACATAGGTCTGGGCCTCCCATTTCGTGGGGATGCGTCCGGCCAGGTCGAGGTAGAGACGACGCGCCATCACGGCGTCTGTCGCCGTGCCGTCGGGCTTTTCCCAGGCCGAAGCGGCCTCGGCGGGGCGTCCGTCTTGTCCCAGCAGGTTCGTCGGCCAGGCCGCCCATGCGGCCACGCTGCCGAGGAAGAAACGTCGTGTTGTCAGAAGATTCGTGTTCATACACTGTAAAGTACGCACAAGGAACGGATAATCCACATCCATTTTGAAAATATCCGCATCTCGGGCGACGGTCCCACGCGAATTCTCGAACTGGACAAGAAGGGACTTGAAACTGTTGACAGGAACACGCGAATTCGCTAGAATGTCTACCAACGATTTTTAACGACATTGTCCGGAGATCACATGAAACGATTTCTACGTGCTGTTTTGCCGGCGTTCCTTCTGGCCGTATCCGTCGGACAGATCTATGCCTTTACGAATTTCTCCGATGAGATCGCGCGCTCTATCGGCGAATTGCAGAAAGACGTGCAGTTCGCCTTCTCGCTTGGCATCTTCTTCCTCGGCATGGGTGCGGCCTTCTTTGGCAAGATCGTCGAGAAGAACATCCGCCTCTCGACGATCGTCGGCACGTCGCTGTTCATTTCGGGGCTCTGCGTGACTGCCGTCGGCATCCTGTCGAAGTCGCTCGCGCTCATCTATCTCGGCTATGGATTCCTTGTCGGCACGGGGACGGGTATTATCTACATTTCGCCTGTGAAGACGATGATGCTGTGGTTTCCGGAACACAAGGCCATTGCGGCGGCGCTGCCGATCATTTCGTTCGGACTCGGCTCCACGCTCTCGACGCTCGTCTACAAGGGCATCGAGATCGGCACGCCGACCTCCTTCTTTGCACTGCACGTCCGCGGCTTCTGGGATCTGTTCGACGTCGCCCACAATCCGGTAGCGATTGCGTACGTCTTTTTTGCCTTTGCGGCGTTCTACGTGGTACCGATGATGTTTTCTGCGTTCATCCTCAAGAAGCCGAAGGTGCAGGTACAGAGTTTCGGCCACGGCATCGCCAAGCTCGAGTTCACGTACTGGGCGCTCGTCAGGAATACCTTCTTCCTGCGGTCGTGGCTGTTCATGTTCTTGAACATCTCGGCGGGACTCTGTCTGATCCCGCTCGCAAAGCAGATGATGAAGTCGCCCACGGTCGGCTACTCGGAAGGTCTTGTCACGCTGGTGATTGCGCTTTGCGGTCTGATGAACGGCGGCGGGCGCTTCCTCTTCGCCTGGTGGTCCGACCGGCTGCAGCGCCGCATCAACATCCTGCAGATCATTCTGCTCATTTCCGCGGGCATCATGATGACGAGCTTCTGGCCGGCGATGATCGGTCTGGCACTGCTGGTGATCAATGCCTGCTATGGCGCGGGCTTCTCGGTGATCCCGGCGATCCTCGCCGACAACTTCGGAATGACGAACATTTCGAAGATCCACGGCGCCGTTCTGTCGGCTTGGGGCTTTGCCGGACTCTTCGGTAACCAGGCGGCGATGTGGGTGTCCAATTTCTGCGGCGGCTACGGTGAAGGCGGACACGGCTACGTGGCGGTGGTTACGATGCTTGTCTTCTTCTACCTGTTCAACTTCGTCAATGCGTTTACGATGCGCCACAGTCGTCATTAATCTTCAATCTTCAATCTTCAATCTTCAATCTTCAATCTTTAATCTTTAATCTTAAGTTGAACGGGGGACTGTCCCCATGAAAAAAGCCCAGAGTCTGGGGGTGGGGGTTGACTCTGGGCAAAATTGTTGTCGTGCGACTGGATCCGCTTAGTAGTACCAAGGACGCACCAGCGGTGGCGGAGGTGGCGGCGGAGGCGGTGGCGGATAGACGCGCCAAACCGGCGGCGGTGGCGGAGGAGGCGGCGGCATCCAGCCCCAGCGGCCGCGATGATGATGGTGATGATGACCGGCGAAAACCGTACCCGTGAGGGCGAGAACGCCGACGAACACAATCAGGATTTTCTTGTTCATGATTTCACCTTTCCCTTTCTGCCTCAGTGGCTGACAAGTAGTACGGCGAATTCCCTCTTTCATTCTGACAGTGCCCCGTCTTTTTTTTCACATTTCGCCATCGAAAATTTGTTGTCTTGATGAATGGAAATCTTCATTGAATAGGGGTGTTTGACTGGACCGATCTGCCCTAGTTGATTGCTTGAATTGCTATAATTTAAAAATAAACGGGACGACTACTGAGTTTCTAGTTGATTTGCTGATTTTGTAATGGACTTATCAGCATGGATATGTTAGACTAGCGCTGATTGCTCCAAAGTATTGGGGCATTATAAGAAAGGAAATGGGTATGGAGGGACAGTTGAAGAAGATCGCTGTAGCGGGGATCGCGTTCGTGTGCGGTCTGGGCTTGTGGGCCGAGGTGGCGTTGCCGATGGGGTATCTGCCGCTCGAATATATTGAGTCGACGGGGACACAGTATATCAATACGCGCTATAACCACCAACAGAACGACAAGGTGGTGTGCGATGCCGTCATTTCCACCACGGGCCAGAAGGTGTGGTCGTGTCTGTTCGGGGCCATCTGGAACAATGCCGATAATGGACTTGTGATCGAGGTGTCCAACAACGGTGCGGATAAACCGTATCTCCGTTATAAGCGAGGGGGGCAGAATTCGCAGTTGGTCGTGCTTTCCAATTCAACGACGGTACGCGGCAGACGTATCACGATTACCTGCCAGGGTAAAACCGCATCGTGGACTGATGGTACGGACGGTGGTACGGGAACGACGTCGGTCTTGACGGGCAATTCGCAGATTCCGATGCTGATCTTCAACGCGAACCTTGCGACGACGGCGAACGGTGTCAAGACAAGCGACAACTGGTGGACATCCGCGAAGCTGTACAGTTTTCAGATCTTCGATGCGAACAATGTCGCGAAGCGCGACTTCGTACCGTGTCGTACCGAGCTTGGCGAGGTGGGCCTCTGGGACAAAGTCGAAGGCAAGTTCTACGGTAATAGCGGTACCGGCGTTCTCCGTGGCTCCGATGGTGCGGACGATATGTCGGTCGGCCATGTTGCCTACCTCGAGTCGACGGGTCTGGCGGGCAAGCAGTACGTCAATACGCTCTACAACCACAAGGGTGGCGACAAGATCGAATGCGACGTGAACATTTCGACGGGCAATCAGAACACCTGGTCCTGCCTCTTCGGCGCGATGTGGAACAACAACACCGACGGCTATGCGATCCAGATTTCGAATAATGGGGCGACGAAGCAGTACCTCAAATATTTCCGCGATAATACGAGTGTCGTTCTCGGTAATTCGACGGCCCTGCGCGGCAAGCGCATCACCATCACCTGCGAAGGCAAGAAGGCAACTTGGAACGACGGTACGACGAGCGGTTCGGGTACGCTCTCGTCCGCCTCGCACGACTCTCAGATTCCAATGCTGATCTTCAACCAGAACTATGCAACCACGGCGGGTGCCGTGAAAATCCACGACAACTGGTGGACGGCGGCCAAGCTCTACCGCTTCGACATCATCTCCTCGAACGGTACGCCGCAGCGCAAGCTGGTGCCGTGGCGCAAAGCAGATGGCACGGTTTTGCTCTACGACCACGTGACGAAGCAATTCTATGCGAATGCGGGTTCGGGGGCGGCCTTCGGCTACGCGGTGGACCCCGTCTGCTACTACACGGTGAACGACGACTGCTCGGTGCTGGAACTGCGCAAGGGGACCGTTGACGACGTCGCGATTCTCGGTCTCTATTCGACGATCGAAAAGGCGGGACCTTTCCCCGTCAACGCGGCGGCGGTGACGAATTTCCCCGCATTGCGTCTGACACAGGGCCGTCTCTCCTTTGCGGATACGGTTGCGAAGACGATCACCGTCACGGGGACGCTGACGCTGAAGGGCGGCGCAAGCGTTGAATTAGATGTAACGCCCGAGGGGGCGGACTGCCTGGCGGCCGGCGCGGTGGTGCTTGACGCTTCGGCGACGGAGGCGAATCCGATGATCATCGCCGTACAGGCGACGGGTGTGGTGGGGCTTACGGACGATGTGCCCGTCATCACGGGCGGAGCGCTCGTCGAGGCCGATGCGGCGAAATTCAAAGTGCAGGACGGTTTCCCGGCCACTGTCGCCGTGGTGGATGGCAACCTCGTGCTGCGTCCGCTTGAAGCGACGGCGGCAGAATGGTCCGGCGCTGCCGGCGATGGTCTCTGGAGTACGGTCGGAAACTGGGTGGGGGCGGCATTGCCGATGGTCGGTGCGCCGATTACATTCCCCACGACAGCCGGGGGTACGATTGTCGACGATCTGCCGAGTGTTGCGGCGCAGTCGCTGACCTTCCCTGCGACGGCCGGTGCCTTTACTTTTACGGGCGTTCAAACGCTGACGGTGCAGACGACGCTGACGAATGCCTCGGCGGCGGTACAGACGTTCCGTTTGCCGATGGCGCTTGGTACGGCGGGATTGCCGTTCACAATCTGTGCGGAAGGAGACCTGGCGCTCACGAATGAAACGAAGACGGCGCTTTCGGACGCCTTCGTGAAGACGGGTACAGGTATGTTGACGATCAACGACGACACCTTCGCGGCGGCCGCGACGGTGCGCGTGGAAGCCGGCACGCTCAAGTTCGTCAACACCGGCAAGACGACCATGGCCAGTACGGCGGGTGAGATTCACATTGCGAACGGCGCGCGGTTGGACGTGAATGTCGATGCAGGCAATGGGTCGAACCTCGCGCGTACGGAAGTGACGCACGGCAAGACAGTGTATGTGGAAGGTGCGGGGCCGGACGGCGAGGGGGCCGTCCTCAACTCGAAAACGAATAATGCGTGGGGGTGTACGTTCGGGCGGCTCGTACTGGTCGGGGACGCCTGGATGGGTGGCCCGGCCTGCGGCAATCTCTCGGTTCGTCCGCTTCCCAATTCGCGCATTCCCGGTTCGACGCTGGAGGGTCCTGGTACGCTTCATGTCAAGGGGTCGGGCGAAGGTTTCGGCGGCATTGGACAGATGGCGCTTCATACTGTCGTTTGCGCGGTCGGCGGTATCGTGGCCGAAAGGGGGGCGTACCTCCAGTTCGAAGGTCCCGCCACGGGTACGGTGACGAATGGGGTGACGCTGATGGATGGTTCATTCCTGCGTTTGTTGAGCGGTCCCACGTTTTCTACGGGCATCCCGTTTACGGTACCGGCAGGAGCGACGGCATTGGTGATGACGCAGAGCGGCAACGCCGTGATCAACGGCACGTTGTGTGTTGACGGACGCCTGGAGACGACGAATGCACCGGAGACGGCGAGCATCAAGCTTGCGGGTACGCTCGCGGGCAAGGGGACGTTGACGGGTTCGAGCTGTATCTTCTCGGGGGCGTCGACTTGCTGGAAGATGAAGGCGGATGACTCGGGCTTTACGGAGAAGGTGGATATTTCCGTTCAGACGAATGCGAACTTCCTTGTGGACCTCCGTCGGATCGAGGTGACCTACACGGGATCGACGGCAACGCCGAAAGTGCTGGTGATCGGTCCGGCGGGCAACCTGACGTCGATCTTGGCAGCGGCGAATATAACGCTCGCCGTTGTGGACGGCGAGGGAATGACAGTGCCGAACTGCTGGATCGGTATCAACGGCGTACACGAACTTGAACTCCACATTGCCGATGCGAATGTCGTGTTGGAGGCGGCATGGACGGGACTCGGACGCGCGGGCGATCCAACGGATCCGGCGAACTGGACCTGCAGCAATTCGGAAGGCGTTCTGACAGGGGGGCTGCCGATGATCGCCACCCATGTGACGATTGCGGGTTCGCCTCTGTTCACTTGCACGGCGGAGACTCCGCTTGCGTGTGCGTCGCTCACGTTCGACAATGTGCGTCTCACGGCGGATGTCGATTGGTCGGGCCTCGACCTTTCGCGGGTCACATCTGGTAGTTTCATCGACCTTCAGGGACACGACCTCGCGCTTTCACTCGCGGCGAACAGCACCTATGCGGCCACGATTACAGACACGAGTTCCGTCGGTCAGGGCGGTACGCTGCGGCTCGTCGTTCCCGAGGGCGTGACGGCGCTGAACAGTCATGTGAAGATTACGGGTTCGGCGGGCTTCGCGAAAGACGGCGCGGGCATTTACATTGCCGGTGTCGCCAATCCCGGTTACTGGGGTGAGACTGAAATCATCGCCGGAACCTTCCGTTGTACGACGAACGGCCTTTGCTTCGGCGGCGAAGGATCCCGTTGCACGGTTCGTGCAGGCGCGACGCTCGACTTCGACGGTTACGGCAACCAATACTACCATCCGCTTGTGCTGGATGGCGGCACGCTGCTCAGTACAACGGCGCGTGGCCAGCATGTTTATGCCTGGTTCAGCGATGTCACCTTGACCGCAGATTCCTTTATCCGCGGTTCGGGTTTTGGATTCGTTGGCTTGAACGCCAGCGCGGCCACGTTGGAGATGAACGGGCATCGTTTGCAGATCGATGTGGATCCGAGTAAATACTTCTACTTCGGCAACCTCACCGTGACGGGGGACGGTACGATTCTCGGAAATTCGGGCGGGTGGTTTATTTTGGGCGGCTCGGAAAGCGGTGACTCGCGTTACGTGCATGCTCCCACGACGCGCCTTGAAATGCGCGGGGCGGCGATTCGCGATCGGTCGATCACGAAGGGACCGGTGACGTTCCTCGACTATGTGAGTGACTACACGGACGGTTACGATATGAACGGCCAGAACGGCTGGATCGCCGTGACGGGGCGGTTCCGCCCGGGTGTGGAATGGCACAATACGCAGCTTGCTGCCGGGGCGACGATCGATCTCTCGAACCGGACGAACGCCTGGAATACCCTGTGCTTCTTCGAACAGTCGAATGCGACGGGACATGTGGCCTTTGCGAGCGGTACCTACAAGGTCGATCTTGGCGAGCGTCAGGTGAAGTCGGGTACGCCCATCATTCTGTGGGAAGACGAACCGCCGGCCAATGCAGCTGAATTGTCGTTCAAGCTCCTTGGCGGCGACCGCGCGGAACTTGTCCGGCGTCCAGGTGGTGTATACCTCCTCCGTGGTCTGATGTTCATCGTGCGCTGAGTGAGTACGCGGAGTACGAACGGTGATGGGCAGGAGCTATTGGGTTGCGGCTTTCTGTGTTGCGACCGTCCTTGTGAGGGCGGCGGACTATGGCGACGCCCTCGCGCAACGGGTGTTGCCGGCCAATACGACGCATGCCGCGTACGATGTGGCGATGGCGGCGATCGATGCGGCCGACCGGGCGGCCGATGCGGCGTGGGGTGGTCTCGGCTCGTCTGACGCCTATCGGACACATGCCACCCGGCTTCGCGCGGCGTTCATTGACGCGATCGGCGGACTCGACCTGCCGCGTACGCCGCTCCGCGCGCAGGTGACAGGAACCGTTCAGCGAGAGGGTTATTCGATTGAGAAGGTCCTCTTTGAGAGCCGCCCGGGCGTGTATGTGACGGGACTTCTTTTCCTGCCCGATCCGACGCGTTTTGCCGCGCCTTATCCCGCCTACATTGTCCCTTGTGGGCACGACAACGACGGCAAAGGCGCCGCTGCCTATCAGCGCGGTGGTGTGCAGGGCGCTCTTGCGGGGTTCGCGGCGTTCGTCTACGATCCTTTTTCGCAAGGCGAGCGCGAGCAGGTGCCGGGCGGACTTTGCTGTGCGCCGCACAACCGTTATGGTGCATTGGCGGAACTGCTCGGACAAAGCACTGCGCGCCAGCGGATCTGGGACGGTATCCGCGCACTCGACTATCTCGATACGCGTTCCAATATCCGCCATGACGGCTATGGGTGCATGGGTAACTCGGGAGGCGGCACGGAGACGGCGCTGTTGGAAACGGTCGAGCCGCGAATCGTCGCCGCGTGCCCCTCGTGTTTCATCTCGACGTTACGCGATGTGTATGCGGCGAACGGTCCACAGGATGCCGAGCAGCAGGTCTTCGGCGAGCTTGCGTTTGGCTTCAACCACGCGGGGCATGTGCTGGCTGGTGGGAACGCGGTGCGCATCCATTGTAATTTCGACGACTTCTTCCCCTATGCGGGCGCGTGCTCGACGATTGCGGTGGTGACGAATGTGGCGCGGATGTGTGGACTCGACGTGACACGCTATGGCATGACGGATGTGGCAGGTCCGCACGGATGGTACGAGTCGGCGCGTACATCGTCTGTTCAATGGATGCGACGCTGGCTCGGGGGAGATCTCTCGGCACTGCCGATCGATGTCTCGGCCTGCCGTGCGCTGGACAATGGATTTTCGCTCAGTGCGGTCGATTGTGGCCTTACAGGTACGGCGCGGTATGTGACACCCACTGGGCGTGTGAAGGATTTGGCGGGGTTTCGTAGCGTTTTTGACCTGTTGAAAGACGACCTCGCGGCGGCGGTGGCGGCGCGTCCTGTGCGGTCGACGACGGCGCTTGGACGCATCGCGGCTGCGCGTGCCGGCATTCGCGATCTCAGCGAAATCGGTGCGACCGTGCGGCTGGCGGGCGAGCAGACGTTGGCGGATGGTGTACGCGTGCGGCGCGAGATATTCTCGTTCGCGGATGGTTTCCCGGTGCCGCTTGTCACATTCTTTCCGGCGGGGACGCCGACGGGACTCATCCTTGTCACTGACACACGGGCGCGGACCATCCACATAAACCGAGTGGCGGAGGCGTTGGCGTCGGGGCGGGCGATTGCCCTCGTTGATTTGGCGGCAGGCGGTGAGACGGGCACGCTGAAACATGCGTTCTACGGCAACTCGAATGCAGATGAAGAAGTGGCGGTGATGCTTTACACACTTGGACGTTGCCTCGTCGGTGTGCGGGCGGAAGAAACGATCGCCGTCGCGGCGCATCTCGTGGAATTGACGGGGCTTCGTCCCGTTGTGGTGGCGCATAATCGCTCGGTGATTCCCGTGGCGCATGCGGCGCTCGTCCGGCGCGATCTTTTTGAGGGAATCGAACAGGTGAGTGCGCCGAACAGCTGGGCGAGTTCCATTCAGACAAGCGAGTCGATTCCGATGGCGAATGTTGTGCATGGTGCCTTGCTCGACTACGATTGGACGGATCTTGTCGTGGCTTTTCAAACAGCGCCGGCGGGAACGGTGGCGGTAACGAACATCGAGAAGGGAACCGACTTTGCTTCGGTCGCGATTACCGTGTCTGTGGCGATGCGCGAATGGGGCCAGACCCCAGGCGGTGCGCAACTGACAGTCGCACTCGCGCCGACGGTCGAGACGAATGCGGTCGTTACGCGCACGTTCGAGTTGCCCCAGTCGGAGGAGGCGCAATCGGTGACGGCCGATTTCACAGGGCTCGAGGCGGGTGGACGATATCGGGTGACGGCGACGCTTGTGCGAGACGATTGGCGGGTTGAGTCCGTGCGCGAATTCATCGCGGCACGTGAGACGACCTGGTTCAGTGAAGATGCCGAGTCGGTTGTGGAAAATCCACAGTGGCAGGGCGGGGTTTACACGCCGCCGCTCACGAAGGCGGTTCAATGTGAGAGTGTGCTTGCGGCGACGTTTGTGGCGGGATATGCCGATGTCGCATCGATTCCCGCGCCGGAGGGTCGGGCCGCCGTGGCAACGATTCTCGCGGACGACGGGCGGGCGGAGTTCGTCGTTTGGAAGGGGGACTTCTGGGAGGCGACAGGCGTACGTGTTGCGAATGAGACGCCAGGTGAGTTGCGTTTTTTCTTTGATCGTAAGGCACAGACGCTCACGTATCGTATTCGCACGGCGGCGGGGGAGCAGGTGCTTGGTGAAGGGACGCTGGCGGATGAGACGTCGCGTCCTGTTGAGGCGTTCGTATTGATGGGTGATTGGGGGTGGACGGCTTTTGACGGATTTGCGTTTGACATCAATCGCATTCGCGACGCGGCGGGGAACGAATGGCTCGACCTTGCGGCGGCGTTCGCAGCAGGGGCACCGGGCCCGTTGGAGCCGCTCTGGCGTACAGAAGGGGTGTTGCCGACGGAACGGTTGGGCGTTCTGACGGTGCGCGATCCGATGGGCTGGTTGGACTTTTCACCGATTGGGGCGCGGGTGCTGGCGTGCGAGATGACCAATGATGTGAAGACATGCTGGTATGGTGCGGTGTCAGCGGCGGAAGCCGCGACAAACCGATATGTGAAGTCATCGTGCGAATTGGGTCTCGTGCGGCTGATGACTGATGCGACGAGTATCGGCCTTCGGGATTTTGTTCGGGCAGATTCCGATGTGGCGTTCAGTGTGTGGATCGATGGCGTACCGGTGGGAAATCCTGCGATCGCCGGATTCGTCCAAACGCGTCCGTCGCTTTCAACAGGAACATGGCAGAATGCCATTCCCACGACCATTGATTTCCGCAACGGCCGTGTGACTGTCAGAGCCGATCCCGCGCAGACAAACGCCTTCTACCGAATCGCCATTCCCTCCGAACGCTGAATCGTGCGTGTGTGGAGACGAACGTCTGCCCTCGGAACCCGCCGAGTTGGGTGGAATCCACATTCTTGGGGCAGGGAATTAGGATTTGTGCTATAATATGACCACGGCCGAGATTGGTCGAGGAGTTGAAAGTAGATATGAAAGTAACACACGTTTGTTGGATGGGGATGCTTCTGTTGGCGGCTGCGAGTGCGCTGGGGGCGCGCGTGGACGTGTTGCCGCAGTGTTTCGACGCTGGCGGCTGGGGCCTTGACGTGCAGTTCATGGATGTGATGGGATCGCCCTATCTGATTGCACATGGTCGCGGCATCCGCGTGGCCGATGCCAAGGCGCGGGCGGAAATTCCCGAAGCCGGATCCTGGCGCGTGTGGGTGCGGTCGCGCCAGTGGGTGAAGGGCGCCGGTGCGTTCAAGGTGAGCGTGGGGGGACAGACCCTCACGAAGACGTTCGGTGTTTCGCAATCCGTCTGGGCGTGGGAGGATGGCGGCGCGGTGACGCTCGAGAAGGGTGCGGTGCCGATTCGGCTGATCGACCAAGACGGTTTTGACGGCCGCTGCGCGGGCGTCGTGCTGGTCAACGACGGAACAAGACCCGAAGGTGCCTTGTCGCCGGCGGAACAGCCCGTGGCGGAGGTCGTCACAGCCGATTTCGTCGTGGTGGGGGGCGGCTTGCCCGGAACCTGTGCGGCTGTGGCGGCGGCGCGCCGCGGACTCAAGGTCGCGCTTGTGCAGGATCGTCCGGTGCTCGGCGGAAACGGGTCCGCCGAAATCCGCGTGTGGAGCGGCGGCGAAGCGCGCTATCCGCTTGTGCGCGAACTGCGCGGCTGGTTTATGAACCGCGACGTCGGCCATGTGCTTTCAGATGCGCAGCGTCTCCGTCTCGTCGAGGACGAAGCCAACATCGATTTGCATCTCTGCACGCGCGCATTCGGTGCGACGAAGGACGGAGCGTCCATCCGCAGCGTGAAGGCGCTCAATTGGCGCACGAACCGAATCATCGAGTTCCGCGCGCCGCTCTTCTGCGATGCGACGGGCGATGGTTGGCTGGGCACGTGGGCCGGTGCCGACTGGCGCATGGGCCGCGAAGCGCAGGACGAGTATCACGAGAAGTCGGCCCCCCAGAAGGCCGACGGCTACACGCTTGGTTCGTCCTTGATGTGGACGAGCGTGCGGGCCAATACGGATATCCCGTTCTCCGCGCCGTGGGCCGAACCGTGGGCGAAGGGCATTTCGGCGCTCAACGGCGAATGGAACTGGGAATTCGGCCTGCGCGAGGACCTCATCGCCGAGGGTGAATGGGTGCGCGACCGTCTGCTGCTCGCGACCTATGGCGCGTTCTCGCTCGCGAAGAAGCAGCCGAACAACCAGCGCTACGTCATCGACTTTCTGCCGTATCTGCTGGGCAAGCGCGAATCGCGCCGCCTGATGGGCGATTGGGTGTTGAACGAAAACGATTTCATCAAGCGTGCCAAATTCGAAGATGCGATCGCGTCGACTTCGTGGGGAATCGACCTCCACTACGACAACGCACGCAAAGGCGTCGATTTCCTGACCACCTGTACGGGTCCGCACTATGGACGCAACTGGATCCCGTATCGGTCGATCTACTCGCGCAACATCGACAACCTCTTCATGGCCGGGCGCTGCTTCAGCTGCACGCATGTGGGCCTCGGTTCGCCGCGCGTGATCAACACGCTTGCGCAGCTGGGCGTCGCCGCCGGTGAAGCGGCCGTTCTGTGCAAGTCGTATGCGTGCTCGCCGCGCGGACTTTGGAAAGGCGGCCACATCCGCGAACTGCAGCGGCGGCTCGGCGGCGATTTCCCGGGCAATCCAGATCCCGCGCATGCGGCCTGGCGCATCATCGACGACGAAATGCCGGGTGTCGAGTTCAAGGGAAGCTGGAAGACGCGGAGCTGGAGCAACGGCGAACAGTATGGCGACTACGCGCGCGTGCTCGGGAAAAAGGACGGGTCCGAGGCCATCTATCCGCTCACGGTCGAAAAGGCCGGCCGCTACACGCTGATGATGCGCGTGCCCTACGAATGGAACGTGCCCGCGAAGAACGTGACGACCCTCAAGCTCGTCTCCGGCGCCATCGAACGGACGTTTACGGTCGACCCCACCGTCAAGTGCGGCGAATGGCGCGCGATCGGAACGTTTGAATTGCTTCCGGGGGCGAAGCTGCACTTGCTCGCGGCGAAATCCGTCGGCTGGATCGTCGCCGACGCCTTCGCCGTTGCGCCGGCAGCGACAGGACCGACGCGTTGAAATCAGCGGAACCTGAAATCGCCGCGTACGCCCGGACGCATGTAGGGACG
The DNA here is from genome assembly GCA_045641465.1 of Kiritimatiellia bacterium. Lineage (GTDB taxonomy): Bacteria > Verrucomicrobiota > Kiritimatiellia > RFP12 > UBA1067 > RUG572. The sequence continues at coordinate 23,625 of JAZUGW010000356.1, forward strand.
TACTTTCGGCTTGGGCGTGTCGGGTGTGAGGTCCGACTTGAGATAGAACGATTTGAGCGGTGAATAGCCACGCTGCGCCATCAGCTTGTCCCAGGCCTTCGGCAACTCGATCTTGACGGTTGCCGATCCGCCGCCCGGCAGGCACATCTCCTTGTTGCGCGCCGCATCGCCCGTGACGAGAAAGATGTTCTTGCCGTCCTGCATCGCGGGGACGGTTTCGATTGTGTCGTATTCGGTCCAGTCGTACCACGGGGGCGTCTTCGTCTCCGTGGCGTTTTCGGCGTAGGCGAGGCGTGTTTCGTGACGTGAGAGGGGCCAGGTTTCGGGATCGAAAGAACTGCCGGGATTCCCCCAGTAGTTCGCCCGTGCGCGCATGGCGAGCGGAATGCGCGCCGTTTCGATCAGCGCCGCTTCCAGCGCGTCCTTGGTCTTGTAGCGGGTGGCGAGGTCCTGTGCGACCGGCGGGGTGATGAGGAACGTGCGGTAGGTACAAGGCATGCCGCTGCCGACGGCCATTTGCTGCTTTTCGACGGCATCCCAGGCGATCATGTCCTTGATGTGCACGGCATCCGTCGTGGCGGGTACGAGGTTGTTGCCCCAGTTGATGGCCGAAGCGGCGGAGAGCGTCGATTCGTTGAGCGTATAGCCCTGCTGGAGGTGGTAGGGTTTCCACCCGGCCTTGATCGCGGCGGACTCGTTCTCGACGAGCGTCCAGGGCATCAGATAGCCGAATGTGCCCATACGGTTTTCCTTCACGTGGTAGCCGCCGAAATTGAGCAGGGCGAGGTTGATGAAACGTCCGAGCTGCATGTTCTTCGGACTGCAGATTTCGCCTTGGTCCGCATCGAAGCCGAGCTGGCGCGCAACAGGACCGTTCAGCCAGCAATAGGGCGTCCAGGCATGGGTGGAGGCCAGCGTGCGGCGGAAGTAGCCGTCCTTCATCGCCTCCGTGAACGCGAGCAGCAGCGGCATGAATTCCGCCGGACATCCCGCCATCACGCCCAGCGCCGCCACATGGCGCACGTTGACCTCGCGCATGGAGGGCGGAACCGCGCCGAGCGAATCGTCCGCCGCACGGTCGGTGAAGAGAAGGAATTCGGCGATCGCCGTGTCGGAGGGTGGCACGACGGGGAGACCGTCCGAGACGAACTCGCCGCTCGGCTTGAACACGTCGGACGAGGTCAGCGGCGCGGTGAGCGCCTTCTTGATTGCCGGCCAGAGCACCGTCCGCGTCTTCGTGAGCAGCTCTTCGCGGGTTTCGGACGCGAAGGCGCCCGGATATTCGGCAATGCGCAGCTTTTCGATGCCGGCGGAACGGGCCGTGGCCTTCGCCTGGGTGATGAAACCGGGACCCGCGATCATGACGGACGGGATGCCGATCATTTCCGCCGCGATGCAGGATCCCGTTTCCTTCGGCGTGCAGAGTCCGCACCCGCCGTTGCCGGAAATGACGGCATCGACTTTCTCGTCCTTGAGACGTCGCTGGAATTCATCCTTTTCAGGTCGCACGACGCCCGGACGCGGATAGACGCCCGCCGAGCCGATTTCGCTTAGGAGAAGTACACGCGCCTTGGGGAATTCCTTGAGGACCAGGCGCTTCAGTTCGGGATGGGTGACCGAGGCCATGAAGCTGCCGCCGACGATGGCAATTGTTTTGCCGTCGAGCGTTTTGAGGCGCGGCGCCTGGGCGACGGGCGCAATGGTGCAGACCGGCATCGCCGCGTCATAGCTCGCCTGCGTGCCGCCGGCGGGAAGGGTGCAGACGCCGTCCGGACACTTGTCCGCGCCGAACGCGAACGAGGTCAGGAAAAGGACGGCGAAAAGGGCTGGCAGATGTTTCATTGGACTATCTCCTCACGAAAATTGTACGCGAATGAGGGAGAAAAATCTACTAGAAAAAATGAACAAGGGAGAAAATATTTGGTATGATGTTGGAAACGCGCAAACGAGAAAGAAGACAAGACGATGTTCAATCCTGAAAATTTCGACGAGAAGCAGCTGTCCGAAGCCGCCAAGTATCTGAGCGAAGTCCCGTACGACGTGTCGCGTACGCACCTCTACAAGGCGCGCGAGCTTTTCGACACGTTCGACGTGAACAACCCGGCGAGCTTGGCGGACTGCTATGACACGCGCGTGGTGAAGCATTTGGACGAAACGGGCGTGACACCGGAGAGTCCTCTGGAAATGTGGGCGCGTTCGCTGCACGACTATCGCATCCGCAAGGCGCTCTACCTGTTCCTCGGCTGGTTCGAATCTAACAATGTCATCGGCGTGATGGGGGGACATTCCCTTCGGCGGACGGATGCGACCTATCGCCAGGTCGTCGACCTCGCGAAGTCGTTGACCGAACGCGGACGCGTCTTGATGAGCGGCGGCGGTCCCGGGGCGATGGAGGCGACGCATCTCGGTGCGTGGCTTGCCGGACGCACTGTCGCCGATGTCGAGGAGGCGCTGGCGATTCTTGCGGATGCGCCTACGGCAAAGGACGACGGCTGGCTCGCGACGGCGTTCAAGGTGGTCGAGCGCTTCCCGCAGGTGGGGGATTCGGCGAGTCTGGCCATCCCCACCTGGTTCTACAGCGACGAACCTCCGACGCCGTTTGCGACGCACATCGCCAAGTTCTTCGAAAACAGCATTCGCGAAGATGTCCTGCTGAGCGAGGCGGTGGGGGGCATCGTCTTTATGCCGGGGGGCGCGGGCACGCTTCAGGAAGTGTTCCAGGAGGCCGTGCAGAACCACTATCTCACGCAGGGCGTGGCGAGTCCGATGGTGTTTATGGACAGCCAGTTCTGGTCCAAGGACGTGCCGATCTATCCGCTGCTGCAGAAGCTCATCGACGACGGCCGTTACGAACATCTGCCGATCGCCCTCGTCGACGACGTCGAGAGCGCCATTCAGACGCTTGATTTCTGCCACGGCTATTGATCGGACGGCTTACGCCATGCAGAAGCCGAGGATGAGGAAGCCGATCAGACTGAAGGCGGCGGCGAGCAGGCCGTAGGGCAGCTGCGTGATCGCGTGGCGGTAGTTGTCGCAACCGCAGGCGGCGGAGGTGATGACGGTGGCATCCGAGCAGAAGCTCACATGCGAACCGAACACGCCGGCCGAAAGGCAGGCGGCAACCATCAGCGGCAGATCGACGTGGAGCGTACGCGCAAGCGGAATGACGATCGGCAGGGCAATGACGTACATGCCCCAGTTCGTGCCGGTGACGAATTCCGTAATCGCGAGGATGATGAACACGATGGCGGGTGCCGTCGCGGCGGTCATGAACGAGTCGCCGGCGCTGATGGCCCACTTGACGAAGCCGAGGCGTTCATTGACATCGGCGAACACGAAGGCGAACACCATCAGCATCAGCGGCAGAATCAAGTCGCGGAAGCCTTCGACGATGGCATCCCAGGCGTCGCGCGGGGAGACGACGCGCTGGCAGATGAAGAGCAGGTAGGTGAAGGGCAGCGCCGTCAGCACGCCCTTGGCGAGGTCGTTGTCGAAGACGATGGTCGCACCGATCAGAACGGCGATCGGCAGGAGGAAGTTCCAGAGACGCGGTTTCTTGCCGCTCTTCAGTTCCTCGGCTTTCTCGCCCTTGTCGTCCGGCAGAAGCGAGATGCGCTCCGAACCTTCCGGCGCGAGCGGGCCGCCGGCCTCCACGCGCTTGTAGGCGCTCCGCATGCCGCCGAGGTGGGGAATGACGCCCCAGATCACAAGCGGCACCACGAGGGCTGCGAGCCAGCCGTAGAGGTTGTAGGGAATCGTCTTGCAGAAGATGTCCAGTTCGCTCAGGCCCGGTTCCGTCCAGCCGCTGCGCTGGATGACGCGGCCCGCAAAGGCGGCCCAGGTCGTGAAGGGCACGATCACGCAGAGCGGCGCGGCGGTGGAGTCGGCCACATAGGCCAGCATTTCGCGCGGTACGCGGTAGCGGTCGGTAACGCGCGCCATGGAGGAACCGACGGTCATCGAGTTCAGGTAGTCGTCGATGAAGATGACGCACCCCAGAAGCCAGCTCCAGCCGAGGGCGCTTCGGGCGGATTTCACGCGTTGGGCGACCCAGTTGCCGAAGGCGAGCGCGCCGCCGGAGACGCGGAGCAGCGTGATGAGGCTGCCCATCAGTCCGCACACCACGATCAACCAGGCGATGTCTTCGCTCATCAGGGCCTTCTGCAGAACTTTGGGGTATTCGGCCAGGGCGGCTGCAGGTGTCGCCGAAACCATCACAAGCCCCACAAGCGTACCGATCGTCAACGCTTCAAGAATGCGTTTCGTGGCAAATGTCCACGCGACGATGATGACCGAAGGAAGTGCCGACCAGGCGCCCAGTTCTGCTGTCATTTTTGAACGTTCCTTTTGCTAGTTACCGACAAATCGGTGGACGCAGCCGACGACTTTGCCGAAATAGGCAAGTTCTCGGCCGCCTTCCTCCTCGTCGCCGAAGGTCGTTTGCGGCGGGAAGGAAATGGTGGGGTAGTTCGGATTGGCGGCGACCAGGTGAAGGCCCCGGGCGTCGCGTTGAAAGGTCTTGACGGTGAAGTCGCCGTTGACGCTGGCGATGATGACATCGCCGTTCGCAGGCGAAAGCGACCGATCGACGACAAGGATGTCGCCGGGCTGGATGTGGCGCCCGATCATGGAATCGCCCTCGACACGAACGAAATACGTCGCGGCCGGACGCTTGACGAGAAGGTCGTTCAGGTCAAGGGGAGGCTCGAGGTATTGCTCGGCAGGCGAGGGAAAACCCGCCGTCACGGCGCCCGCGACGGAAGGCTTGCGTGTATCTGGAGGCTCTTCGTCGGACATCAGTCGCGGCTGCGTCCGCCCATGAAGCGGAGCAGATAGAGGAAGAGATTGATGAAGTCGAGGTAGAGGCTCAGCGCGCCCATGATGCCGATCTTGCGCACCGTGGCGGCGTCCATCGTGTGCTCGACGGCCGCGAGCTGGCGGATCTTCTGCGTGTCGTACATCGTGAGGCCCGCGAAGATCACCACGCCCAGAAGCGAGATGATCCAGTCAAGGCCCGAGCTGTGCACGAACATGTTGACGACCATCGCAATAAGCAACCCCCACACGCCCATCCCGCAAATGGAGCCGATGGAGGAGAGGTCCGACTTCGTCACGGCGCCGTAGAGGGCGAATCCGCCGACCATGCCCTCGGTGATGAAGAAGAGGCGCTGCACGAGCGCCAGCTCATACGCGATGAAGACGACGGAAAGGGTGAGGCCGCTCAGCGCCGCATAGCCGGCGAACATCAAGTAGCCCGCCCACACGGGCAGCTTCTGCACGGTCGCGGAAAGAATCCACACGAGCGCGAGCTCGGCGACGATGCAGCCGATGAAACCCGGGCCGGCGAGGACCTTCTGATAGAGGCCGCTCATGGCCGTGTACCAGGCGACAACGCCCGACAGGGCAAGCCCCAGCGCCATCCACCCGTAGGCGACCTTGAAGGTCGTCGCGAGGCGGCTTTCCTTTTGCGCAAGCCCGAGCGGCTGTTCAAATTCTTTTTCGAAGTCGACCATGTCGGTTTTCCCTTTGAGAGAGGGGTGGAAGACAGGACGTATTATACCACATTCTTCCACCCGCGTGTAAACGGTTTTCGGTTATTTGAGCTGGGTCCAGTCGAGGTCCCAGTAGCGGCGGTCGAGGGCGTAGGGATCGACGGGGTCGTGCTCGAGGTCGAAGTTCCACGGCAGCACGCCATAGCGCATCATTTCGCGCAGGTAGGGAAGGGGCGGACGGAATCCAGGCATGTCGAAGCGTTTGACGGTGTCGAGCACCTTCTTGCCGTCTTCGATCATCGCGAGGATGAGCTTGTAGTCGGGATCGTCCTTCGAGGCGAACACGGGCTTGCCGTCCTTCGTCATCTTGAGACCCAGTCCGCCGGCCTCCTTCGCCAGCGGCGCGCGCAGGAAGAGCGACTTCTCGGGCCGGCTGATGTTGAAGAGAAGATAGCGGTGCGTCTTCGTCAGGCGCGGATCGTTCATGTTGGGGATCCAGAAGCTGATGCCGTTTTCGTCCGAGAGCGTGTGCGGCAGACGCTGGCCACCCTTGTGGCAGACATCGCAGCGACGGGTGATCGCGGCCTTGGCGGCGAGGGTGGCAGGACGCTTCGAGTCGTTGTTGACGACCTGGGCGTTCTGGTGGTAGCCGCCGATCGAACCGCAGCCCAGCGCGGCGTAGGTCCCTGGATAGGGCGCGGACGTATCCAGCCACTGCATGATCATCGTGCGGTCGCGGTCGGAGAGCTTGACGCCGTGGTGCTGGCCCGAGATCTTGTCCATCAGCGGCGAACCGCCGCTGCCGCGGGCATACGGCGGCCAGTCGCTCTTGTCGGAGTTGCGTCCGTCGTAGATCTGGTTCCACGCGGTGAGGCAGTAGAAGCTCATCGAGAACATCACACCGTGGTCGCCGCTGAGGTCGACATTGGCGGTGCGCGTGTCGGGATTGTGGCACTTCACGCAGGCGCGGTCGAGAATCGGCTGGATGTCGCGCGGGAAGTCGGGCACGTCGAAGACACGTCCCTTCGGGTCGATCGTGGAAGGTCCGCGCGACAGCGCCTTGGACACCGACTTGAC